>JAJZVE010000892.1 GCA_021845835.1 Pseudomonadota bacterium
TTTCCTGCCACCAGGAAAGACCGCCACGCTCGCCGAAAATCCGCAGGCGCAGTCCGTTGAGCTCGCCGGCCGCCACTTGGCTCGCCCACAGCATCCCGCGTGCCCCGCTCTCGTATTTCAAAAGAATGTGGGCGTTGTCGTCGAGTGCGCGCCCGGCGCCGAACCGGGCGAGATCGGCCAAGAGCGAAGCCGCCCGGTCGCCGGCCACGAAACAGGCGAGATGATAGGCATGTGTCCCGATGTCGCCGAGGGCGCCGCCCGCACCCTGCCGTGCCGGATCGACCCGCCATTCCGCCTGCCGGTTGCCCAGCGTCTCCGCCGGGCCGCTCAGCCAGCCTTGAGTGTATTCCACCTGGATCAGCCGTATCGGACCGAGTTCGTCCGCCGATACCATCGCGCGTGCATGGCGGATCATCGGATAGGCCGAGTAATTATGAGTCAGGCCGAAGATGAGCCCGGTCCGGCCGGCAAGTGCAGCGAGCGCTTCGGCGTCCTCGATCCGCGTGGCCAGCGGCTTGTCGCAGATCGTATGGAACCCGGCCTCGAGGCATGCTTTCGCCTGCGCGAAGTGCAGGTGGTTCGGCGTCACGATCGCGATCGCGTCGAGCCGTGCCTCGCTTCGCGTCGCCTCCGCTTCGATCATCGTCCGCCAGTCGCCATAGACCCGCGCGGGATCGAGGAAGGCATCGCGCCCAGTCGCCCTCGACCGCGCGGCATCTGAGGAAAACGCGCCCGCCGCCAGATCGAACCGGCCGTCGAGCCTGGCGGCGATCCGATGCACCGGCCCGATCAGCGAACCGGGGCCACCACCGATCATTCCAAGCCTCAGCTTGCGCGGTATGGCGCCGTCTCTATTCACGATCGTATCTCCGTCAGAACATCGCATGCACGAGGTCGGCGATGGCGAGATCCTTGTTGGCCAGCACTGTCCGTATCGTGCCGTGGTAGAAGACGACGATGCGATCGCAGACGGCGATAAGGTCATCGAGACGGTGGCTCACCAGCAGCACGGATTTTCCGGTCTCCCGCAAGCGCCGAATCAGCTTGAGCACGTCCTCCACTTTCTGCACCGAAATCGCCGCAGTCGGCTCGTCCATGATGACGACCTCGCGGTCGAACAGAATCGCCCGCGCGATCGCCACCACCTGCTGCTCTCCGCCCGAAAGCTCGCCGACGATATCCGTCGCCCGGATTTTGGTGTTCATCTCCCGCAGGACGTCCCGCGCCCGCTCCCGCATCCGCGCACTTCGGGAAAACACGCCGAGCCACCGCTCTTCCTCGCCGAGAAAGAGATTCTCCCATACTGTCAGATCTGGCGCGAGTTCGAGGCGCTGATAGATCATCTCGATCTTCAGGTCTCGCCTAGCCGTGTGGGGAGAACGTACGGCGACCGGGCGGCCGCGATAGAACAGCCGCCCAGCATCGAGCTGATTGAACCCGGTCAGCAGCGAGAGAAACGTCGACTTCCCCGCGCCGTTGTCGCCGATTATCCCGACTACCTCCCTCTCGTAGACATCGAGATCGACGCCATCCACCGCGCGCACCGGCCCGAAGCTCTTGACGATGCCGCGCGCCGACAGCAGCGGGGGGCGGGCGGTCTCCGTTCCGGAGGCCGGGGTCACGCTCATTGCGCGAGAACGACCTTGAAGGCTTGCGACTTGCCGTAGGGCAGCGGCGGGATTTCCTGCGGCGTGCCCCAAGCAGCGATTTTCGCGACATTCGCCTTGGTCACCAGCGTCATCGGAATGATCACCTTGCCGTGCGGGAACTTCGCGGCCGGCGGCTTCACCTTGTCGAACAGCTCGTTCTGCATCGCCTCGACCGCCCAATAGGCTTCAACGAACGGCGAGTGGGTCACCGTGTCGAGCTGGGTGCCCTCGCGCACCGCATCGAGGCTTTCGGGCTGCGCGTCGGCGCCGACCACGAGGGTCTTCTTGCCCGGGGCGATGCCATGCGCCTTTAGCGCGTTGATCGCACCCAGCGCCATCGCGTCGTTGGCGCAGACCACGAGCTGGATATTCCCGGTCTTTGCCAATTCGGTCGACATCATCGACTGGGCCTGATTCGTCGCGAAATCGGCCGACTGGTTGAGCACGATCTTCACGGCGCCGCTCTTTACCAGCGGCTTTAATACCTCCATGGCGCCCTTTAGGCGGTCGATCGAGACGCTCGCACCGAGCGTGCCTTGCAGCACGGCCACGTGCCAGGGCTTCGGCACGTTCATTTTCTCGAGCGTTTTGATGCCGTAGGCGGTTTCCTCGCGCCCCAGCGTCACGTCGCTGTCGCCGATGAACACCACACGCGCGGAAGGATCGCTCACGTCGCGATCGATGGTCACTACCGGCACCCCTTGCCGCATCGCCTGTTTCGCCGCGAACGTCACCGATTCCTGGATCGTGTTGAGAATGATCCCCTGTGCCCCGGCCGCTACCGCTTCCTTGATGTCGGTGATCTCCTGGGATGCGTTGTTATCGGCATTGACGATCTTGATGCTCATGCCGGGATAATGGGCGGCCGCCTGCTTTACCGCTTCGGCCATCGGTGCGAAATACGGATAGGCATAACCCGTGAAAATGAAGTAGACGTTCTTCGGTTTGGCGGCAGCGGCGCTGCCGGACATGGCGCCGGCAGTGATCGCGGTGATGCCGGCGAGGGCGCAAGCCTTCAGGAAATTACTCACGGTTTCTCTCCCTTATCCAATGTGATGTTCATTGCGACGTTTGTTTTTCCGACCGCATTCTTCGCGCAGCGACCGGAGGCTAGCCAACCGCCATCGCCCGGGGTACGCGCGGCCGGTGCGGGCATCGCCGATAGCAATCTGGGATCGGTACACGTCATTTGGTCCACCGGCCGCTGCGCGCCTGCAACCCGGCAAGGATGAGCACGCAGGCGACGAAAATATATCCTGCTTACCCATGTTGATCA
>JAJZVE010000893.1 GCA_021845835.1 Pseudomonadota bacterium
GCTGGTAGGCGGCGAAGGCGGCGGCGGCCAGGCGCTCCGGCGGGATGCCGTCGGCGATCAGCAGCTTGACCACGTTGATCGCGCGCTGCGCCGACAATTCCCAGTTGCTCGCGAACAGGCCGCCGCTGATCGGCTGCTTGTCGGCATGGCCATCGACGCGCAGCAGCCAGTTCACGTCCGGCGGGATCTCCTTCTCGATGTCCTTCAGCGTCGCCGCCAGCTTGTTGATCTCGGTCTGCCCGTCGAAGGTCAGGTCGGCGCTGCCGACCGGGAACAGCACCTCGCTCTGGAAGACGAAGCGGTCGCCGACCACGCGGATGCCGGGCTGGCCGGCCAGCACCTCGCGCAGCTTGCCGAAGAAGTCGCTGCGGTACTGCTGCAGCTCCTCCACCTTCTGCGCCAGCGCCGTGTTCAGCCGGGCGCTGAGATTGGCGATCTGGATGTCCTTGTCCTTGTCCTTCGCCTCGGAGGCGTTGAGCGCCTGGTTGAGCGCGGCGAGCTGGTCGCGCAACTGGCCAAGCTGCAGGTTCATCGCCGCGATCTGCGCCCGCGCCGAGTCGCCGAGCGTCTTTTCCTTCGCCAGCTCCGCCTGCACCGCCGCGCGCCGCTGCTGCTCGGTGGTGGCGCGCACCGCGGCGTCCTGCGCCTGCCTTTCCAGCTCGTCGCGCAGCGCGGTCAGGTTGCGCACCTCCTCGGCCAGCTTGGCGAGGTCCGACAGCTTGGCCTGCAGCGTCGCCTTGTCGGTCTGCACCGTCTTGTCGAGTTCGGCCTGCTGGCGCTTCATCTCGGCCAGCGTGTCGCGTGCGGCGGCAAGCTCGCGCTGGGTCACGGCCAGTTGCGCCGCGGTGTCGGCCGCCTGCTGGGCGGTGGCGTCGGTGCGCTTCGCGGCGTCGGAGAGCTGCGCCTGCAACTGCGCGCTGCGCGCCTGGGCGGCCTGGGTCTGCAGGTCGGCGTCGGCGAGGCGGGCGGAAAGCCGGTTGCGCTCGGCCGTCAGCGCGTTGCGGTCGGCGGTGAGCTTGTCGGCCTGCGCCCGCAGCGCGGCCAGTTGCTGCGTCAGCGTGTCGCGCGCGCCGTTCGCCGCCTGCAGGTCGCGGCTGAGCTGGGCAAGCGAGGTCCGCAGCTCCGCCGAGTGGCCGCGTTCCAGCGACAGCATGTCGGACAGCTCGGCCATCTGCCGGTTCAGCCGGTCCAGCGCGCGGTCCCGCCCGGTCAGCGCGACCGAGAGGAACGCCTGCGCCAGCACGAACACCAGCAGCACGAAGATGATGACCATCAGCAGCGTGGACAGCGCGTCCACGTAGCCCGGCCAGGCGTTCAGCCCCTCGCCGGTGGCGCTGCGGCGGCGTGCCATGGCTCAGGCGTCTCCCGGCCGGCGGGCGGCGCAAGCGGGACGCGGGGGGACAGGCAGGGGCAGCGACACGGGGCGGCTCCGGTTTTCCGGGCGCTTTCTGCCACATGCGCGCGCCACGCGCCATGCTGTGCTGCAGCATCGGCCTTGCCGCCGGTGGGGCGGCCCCCTATGTTCACAGGCTAACCCTGCATGTCGAGTGGAGCCTGAGCGCATGGCGCGCGTGACCGTCGAGGACTGCGTCCAGAAGATCCCGAACCGTTTCCAGCTGGTGCTGCTGGCGGCCCAGCGGGCGCGCAACATCAGCCGGGGCGAGGAACTGACCGTCGATCGCGACGACGACAAGAACCCGGTGGTGGCGCTGCGCGAGATCGCCGACGAGACGATCAGCACCGCCAAGCTGGAGCAGGACCTGGTGAAGTCGCTCTCCCGCGCGCCGGAGCCGGAGCCGGCGGACGAGGAGGTGCTGGACCTCATCCCGACCGACCAGAACATCTTCGGCCTGCAGGACGTTTCCGCCGAGGAAGAGGCGCAGACCCTGCCGGTGGAGAACGAGGAGTTCTCGCCCGAGGACATCGAGGCGGCGATCGAGGCCGAACTCGGCGGACGCAAGCGATAGGATGTGATGGCAGGCGGCGCAGCGTCGTTCTGGCGCGCCGCGGCGCGCCACGCCCCGGACGGAACCACCACCGCCCCCGCAAGCTCTGCGCCGGCCGAAGCTCCCGCGTTGCCGCGCGACGCCGAGGCGCTGCTGGCGCGCGTCCGCGCCTATGACCCCAAGGCCGATCTCGACCTGATCGGCCGCGCCTATCGCCTTGCCGAGGACGCGCACCGCCAGCAGAAGCGCGACAACGGCGACCCCTATATCACGCATCCCGTGGCGGTCGCCGGCATCCTGGCCGGCTACCGGCTGGATTCGGCCAGCATCGCCACCGCGCTGCTGCACGACACGATCGAGGACACGGGCGTTACGCAGCGCGACCTCGACCGGGAATTCGGCCACGACATCGCGCTGCTGGTCGATGGCGTCACCAAGCTGACGCGGCTCGAACTGCAGTCCGACCGCACCAAGCAGGCGGAGAATTTCCGCAAGCTGGTGCTGGCGATGAGCCGCGACATCCGCGTGCTGCTGGTCAAGCTGGCCGACCGGCTGCACAACATGCGCACGCTGCACTTCGTCACGCAGCCGGAGCGGCGCAAGCGCATCGCGCGCGAGACGATGGACATCTACGCGCCGCTGGCCGAGCGCATCGGCATGGAGCAGGTGAAGAACGAGCTGCAGACCCTGTCCTTCGCGCAGATTGAGCCGGAAGCCTATGACACGATCCAGGCGCGGCTGAACTTCCTGCGCGGCCAGGGCGCGGACGTGATCGAGGAGGTGCGCGAGGAGCTTGCCCGCATCTGCCGCGAGGCCGGCGTGACCGTGGCCGAGGTGACGGGGCGCGAGAAGTCACCCTACTCGATCTGGGAGAAGATGCAGCGCCGCAACGTGCAGTTCGAGCAACTGTCCGACATCATGGCGTTCCGCATCGTCGTGCCGACGCGCGAGCAGTGCTACATGGCGCTCGGCGCGGTG
>JAJZVE010000894.1 GCA_021845835.1 Pseudomonadota bacterium
GCAGTTCGGCAACACGGTGTCGAACATCAGCCGCAGCGTGCCGGCGCCGGCGGAGCGCGTCGCGGTGACGTAGTCGCGCGCGAGTTCCCCGAGCGCCGAGGCGCGCACGAGCCGCGTGTAGTTGGGCAGCGTGACGATGGCGACCGCGATCATGGCGTTGAACAGCGACGGGCCGAGGATCGCGACGATGACGATGGCGAGCAGCAGCGACGGGAACACCAGCAGGATGTCCATGAAGCGCATGATCGCCACGTCCACCGTGCCGCCGGCGAAGGCGGCGGTGAGGCCGAGCACGGTGCCGATGCTGAGCGACAGCGCCACCACCGACAGCCCGATCAGCAGCGACAGCCGCGCGCCGTGGATCAGGCGCGAGAGCATGTCGCGCCCGACATCGTCGGTGCCAAGCAGGAACTTCGCATCGCCGCCGTGCTGCCAGACCGGCGGGGTGAGGAAATTTTCCCGATATTGCGCGATGGGTGAGTGCGGCGCCACCAGATCGGCGAACACGGCAAGCAGCACCAGCATCAGCATCACCGCCAGCCCGACCACCGCGCCGCGGTTCTCCGCGAACGCGCGCCAGAACAGCCGCACGCGGCCCGGCCCGGCGCGCGGCGGATCGCGCCCGACGACCGCCGCCTCGACCTCGCTGCCCGACATCAGCGGCGGATCCGCGGATTGAGGAAGCCGTAGGCCAGATCGACGCCGAGATTGACCAGCATGACCAGGCTCGCCACCAGCAGCGTGCCGCCCTGCAGCACCGGATAGTCGCGGCGCTGGATGCTCTCCACCAGCCAATGTCCCACGCCGGGCCAGGAAAAAATCGTCTCGGTCAGGATCGCACCGCCGAGCAGCGTGCCGACCTGCAGCCCGATCACCGTCACCACCGGGATCAGCGCGTTGCGCAGCGCATGCACGACGATGACGCGCAGGCCGCCCAGCCCTTTCGCGCGCGCGGTGCGGATATAGTCCTCGCCGAGCACTTCCAGCATGGACGAGCGCGTCATGCGCGCAATGGTGGCCAGCGGGATGGTGCCGAGCACGATCATCGGCAGGACCAGATGCGACACCGCCGAGCGCACCGCCCCCTTGTCGCCGGAAAACCAGGCGTCGATCAGCATGAAGCCGCTCCACGGCTCGATATAGAAGGCATCGCTGATGCGCCCAGACACCGGCGTCCAGCCGAGGGCGACGGAGAACACCAGGATCATCATCAGCCCCCACCAGAAGATCGGCATGGAGGCGCCGGTGACGGACAGGCCCATCAGCCCGTAGTCGAACACGGACCCGCGGCGCACCGCGGCGATGACGCCGAGCGGCAGTCCGATCGCGATCGCGAACAGGATGGCGCAGACGGAAAGCTCGACGGTCGCCGGGAACAGGGTGGCGAATTCCTGCCACACCGAATCGTGCGTCACCACCGAGATGCCGAGGTCGCCGCGCGCCACCTGCACTTCGTAGCTGGCGAACTGCTGCCACAGCGGCCGGTCGAGGCCGGCGTCGTGGCGCAGTTCGGCCAGCCGGGCGGGCGAGATGCCGTGCTCGCCCGTGCGCACCTCGATCGGGTCGCCGGGAACAAGGTGGATCAGCAGGAAGCTCAGCAGCGTGACGCCGACAAAGGTCGGCACGATCAGCGCCACGCGGCGGAGCAGAAACCGCAGCACGGAAAGGAAGGCTCGTGCGCTACTGCAGGTCGACCTGGTCGAAGCGATGGTCGCCCAGCGGCGACATCTTGTAGCCCACCACCGCCTTGGTCAGCGGCATGAACACGATGGAATGCGCCACCAGATAGAACGGCGCCTCGCGGTGCATGATGACCTCGCCCTGCTCGTACAGCCTGGCACGCTCCGCCTGGTTGGACAGCGTGGCCGCCTTGTTGATCAGGTCGTCGAACTCGTGGTTGCACCACTTGGCCGCGTTGCCGCCGCCGGGACGCGCCGCGGCGCAGCCGGCCAGCGGGACGAAGAAGTTGTCCGGGTCGCCGTTGTCGCCGGTCCAGCCGTACAGTGCCATCATCGGCTCGCCGGCGGCGACGCGCTTGCGGTACTCGCCCCATTCGTAGGTGACAATCTTCGCCTTCACGCCGATCCTGGCGAGATCGGCCTGCATCAGCTCGGCCATGCGCTTGCCGTCGGGATTGTACGGCCGCTGCACCGGCAGCGCCCACAGATCGGTCTCGAACCCGTTGGGATAGCCGGCCGCCGCCAGCAGGTTCTTGGCCTCCGCCGGATCGTAGGGGAAGTCCTCGACGGCGTCGTTGTAGCCCCACATGGTCGGCGGGATCAGGTTTTTGGCGGGCGTGCCGGCGCCCTGATAGACCGCGGCGATGATCGCCTTCTTGTCGATCGCCATGTTGATCGCGCGGCGCACGCGCACGTCGTCGAGCGGCTTTTTCGTCGTGTTCAGCGCCATGTAGCCGATATTCAGGCCGGGCTGCGACAGCAACTGCAGCTTCGGATCGGCCTTGATCGAGGGCAGATCGGCCGGGTTCGGGTACGGCATCACCTGGCATTCGTCGGCGCGCAGCTTGGCCAGCCGCACCGCGGGATCCTTGTTGATGGAGAACACCAGCGCGTCGAGCCTGGCCTTCGGCCCCCAGAAGTCGTCGAACCGCTTGTAGCGGATGGTGGTGTCCTTCTGATAGACGACGAACTCGAACGGCCCGGTGCCGATCGGCTCCTGGTCGATCAGCTCCGGCTTGCCCTGCTTCAGCAGCGCGTCGGCATATTCCTTCGACTGGATGGCGGCGAAGTCCATCGCCATGTCGGCCAGGAACGGCGCGTTCGGCTGCTTCAGCGTGAAGCGCACGGTATTGTCGTCAACCTTTTCGATCTTGTCGAGCAGGCCTGGCAGATCCATGTCGCCGAAATATTCGTAGTCGCCGCCGGACACCTTGTGGTACGGGTTGCTGTCGTGCCACTG
>JAJZVE010000023.1 GCA_021845835.1 Pseudomonadota bacterium
CGGCGGCGGGAGCGTACCCGATCCAGCGCGCCGGGTGCGGAGACGGCGGCGCTACTCATCGACCACGGTGCCGCCGAGGCGGGCGATGGCGAGGCTGAGGACGAAGACGCCGGCCACCATCAAGGTCGCGATGGCGCTGCCATAGCCCCAATAGGCAAAATCGAAGGTCTGGACGAAGGCGTAGTAGTTCGTGACCTCGGTGGCCAGGCCGGGACCGCCATTCGTCAGCACGTAGATCAGCGGGAACGCCTTGATGCTGTCGATCAGGCGGAACAGCACGGCGACCGTGAGCGCCGGGCGGATGAAGGGCAGCCGCACGTACCAGAACATCTGCCATGAGCTCGCGCCGTCGATGCGCGCGGCCTCGAGCGGCTCCTGCGGCATCATCTGCAGGGCGGCCAGCATCATCAGCAGGGTGAAGGGAAACCACTCCCAGGTGTCGGCCACCGCAATCGCCGGCAACGCCGTGGCCGGGCTGGTGATCAGCGATCCCGCGGACACGCCGAAGAACCCGAGCACCGCATACAACGGGCTGATGCCCGGCGTGTAGAGGATCTTCCAGATGATCGCGACCACGATCGGCGGCAGCACCATCGGCACCAGGAACCCCGTGCGCACCGCCTCCATGAAGCGGGACTCGACGTTCAGCAGCAGCGCGAGGCCGAGGCCGATCAGCGTCTGCAACCCGACGGTCATCGCCGACAGCTCGAGCTGCAGCCAGACCGAGTGCAGGAAACTGCTCTCGAACAACGCCTGGCGGTAGTTGGCGAGCGGAGTGGAGAAGTCGAGTCCGCTGCCGGGTCGGACCGGGGTAAGCGGGGTCAGGCTGGTGACGACCAGGTAGATCGCTGGGCCAAGCGTGACGGCGGCGAGCACAACCAGCGCCGGCATCAGGCCGATGGTGAAGGCCCGCCGCTGTTCGACCAACCAGGCGCTGGCGACGCTCATCGGGCGCGGATCAGAGCTTCACGCCGGCACGGCGCAGTTGCGCGAGGGAGTTGCGCTGCGCCGCCGCCATCGCCGCCTTCGCCGATTTCTCGCCCGAGACGATGCTCTCGATGGCAATGGTGATCTCGCGATCGACCTGCGGATAGGGCGGCACGGTGCGGTAGGCCATGTAGCCCTTGGCGCCGAGATCGATGGTGTCCAGATACATCTTGGCGACATCGAAGCCGTTGTAGGTCAACTTGCGCTTGAACTCGGGCAACTCGATGATCGACTTCCTGGTGACCGAACTCCAGCCCTGCTCGCGGAACATGCGCAGCAGCAGCGGCTTCGACATCGCCCAGGTGATGAACTGCCAGGCGGCATCTTTCTTGCGCGAGCCGACGGGGATGCCCCAGCCGTGCGTGGCGATCTGCGGGAAGCGGCCGGCGGGACCGGCGGGGAACAGCGAGAAGGCGCAGGTCTCGCGCACCTTGCTCCCGGGCAATGCCATTTGCGCGAGAAAATCCTCGTTATTGGTGGAGTAGTTCATCTGGCCGTTCTGCAAGGCGACGACCACTTCGTCGTAGGTGTAGGAAAGCGCGCCCTTCGGGCCGTATTTGCTGAGCAGATTGCTGAAGAAACCGGCCGCCTCGACCGCCTCCGGCGTGTCGAGCACCGGCATCAGGTCGTGCGGGGGGTTGCGGAAGACGTTGGCCCCGAAGCCCTGCAGGTAGCCCACGAAGGACCAGCCGTAGTGGTTCTCAGCGATGAAGCCGGGAAGGCCATCCTTGCCGTTCACCGCCGTCAGCATCTTCGGCATCTCGGCGAAGGTGTCGGGCAGGGTGAAGCCGGCCTTGCGGATCAGGTCGTAGCGGGAGGCGCCGGCCATCGTGATGTCGGCGATCCAGGGGATGGCGCAAAGCCGGCCCTTGGCATCCTTGAAGACGTTGGTGGTCCCCGGCAGGAAATCCGCCACGTCCCAGCCGGCCGGCGTGAGCTTCGGGTTGGCGATGAACTGATCGAGCGGCGTGATCCAGCCGGCGCCGATCCAGCGGCCGATGAAGATGAAGGTGACGTTGATCACGTCGTAGGCGTCGCTGTTGGTGGCGAGCGCCAGGTCCATGCGCTGGTCATAGATCGGAAACGACGGCGTGGTGTAGCTGACCCGCGCGCCGGTCAGCTCCTCGAACTCGGGGATGTATTTGGCGAGGAACAGTGGATAGGGCGCGCTCCAGCACGAGACGTTGAGGGTGACGCCGGACAGCGGCTTCTTGCCGATCGCCGCCGGCGCCTTGCCCGGCAACATCAGTGCGCCGACCGCCAGAGCGCCGCCGGTGAGGAGTTGCCGCCGCCGCGGACGCCATCCATTCGGATTCATTGCCGGTCCTCTCCCATATTTGGCGGAAGGGAGACGAGAGACCGCAGCCGACCTGGCAGCATCACACACCGCCGGCCTATACACGACGGCGCGACCTGGTTGATGCCATTGAACGGCCGCCGGTATCCCGACACTTGTTTTCCTCCCACGCACCACATGAAAACGCTCCCATGGAAGCGCTGTCAATAGGGTCGTTCACCTGCCGCCCGCGCCGCCGCCCGGCGTCGCTCCGCCGGTGATATACAGCACGATCCGCTCGACGGTGAGGCTGTCGCCACTGAGGACACCAACCACCCGGCCGTGCCGGAGGACGACCACCCGATGGCAGATGCGGCACACCTGGGGCAGGTTGTGACTGATCACCAGCACGGTCACACCCTGCCGGTGCAGTTGCTCGATCAGATCGACCACCTGCTGCTGCTGCTGCACGCCGAGGGCGGCCGTCGGCTCGTCCATCAGCACCATCCGCCGGCGCCACATGACGGCCCGCGCGACCGCGACGGCCTGGCGCTGGCCGCCCGACAGCGAGCCACACTCGCTTCGGATCGAGGGCAGACGGATATTGAGCTCCTGAAACTTGTCCCGGGCGGTGGCCATCATCCGACGGTTGTCCAGCCACCCGAGGCGCCCCAGCAGCCCGGGTCGGATCTGCTCACGTCCCAGGAAGAGATTGGCGACGACGCTCAGGTCCAGGGCAAGCGCAAGATCCTGGTAGATCGTCTCGATTCCCTGCTCGCGGGCGACCCGGGGGGATTTGAGACCGACCTCCTTCCCGTCGACGAATATCTCTCCCGCACTGGGCTGGATCACGCCGGACAGTATCTTCACCAGGGTTGACTTGCCGGCCCCGTTGTCGCCCACGAGGCCGACGGTCTCGCCGGCATGGATCTCGAGGTCCACGCCGTCCAAGGCCGCGACCGCTCCATAGTGCTTGCGAATTCCCCGGGCCGTCAGAACGGGCGGCGGCGGCGGCAGTTCCATCAAGCTTTCTCCTCTCCTGCGGCGCTGTTGCCGCCGGCCGACGGCCGGGCGCGCACCCCGCCGGGCCGGATCCCGCCGGGACGCCCACCGGATCGTCGCCGCGCCGATGGCGCACGGGTTCCGGTGCCCGCCCTATTTCTTCGCCGCCACCGTGGGGATGTAGTAGTACACGGCGATCTTCGGATCGTCGGCGCTCGCCGTCGTCGCCGTGATGGTCGGCAGAAGGACCTGTTTCGGGACCGCGCTCTTGCGACCGGTCATCTCGTCCCATGCGTAGTGCATCGCCAAGCGCCCCATGATGAGAGGTTCCTGCACCTCGGTGGAGGAGATCACTCCCTGCTTCAACAGCTTCACGACCTCGGGCGGCGCATCGAAGCTCTGCACGAACACCTTCCCCTTCTTCCCCGCATTCATCACCGCCCGCCCGACCCCGGAGGCCAGCAGCCCCGTCGTGCCGAAGAACGCGGCAATCCCGGGGTGCGCCACCAGGATCGAGGCGGTGACTTTTTCGGCGGATAGCGGATCATTCGTTCCGGCATACTGGACCGGCAGGATTTTGATCCCGGGATCGTGCTTGTGCAGGTAGGCGATGAAGCCCTGCGCCCGTTTGTTCGTGGTGACATTACCCGGGGCAAGGTCCACGATCCCAACCAGCCCGTGCCCGCCGAGATGCTGGCCGACCGACTTGCCGGCCAGTTCCCCGCCTAGCACGACATGCGTGCCGATGAAGCTGTCCAAGACGGCAGGGTCGGCAACGGCGGTATCGACCTCGATAACGGGAATTCCAGCCCGTTTGAAGCGCTGCAGGGCCGGGACCTCTTCGCGCGGGTCCGTGACATCGGTGATCATGGCATCGGGATGGCGGGCCAGCATCGCGCTCAGGATGGGGACCTGGTACTCGGCGGTATCCTGGGTTGGAGCCTCGAACACGATCTGGACATTCGCGTGCAGTTTGGCCGCCTCTTCCTTCTCGCCGCGCAGGATGGTCTCGCAGAAGGCATTGGCGAAGAAGGCGCAGACGAAGCCGACCGTCTTCTTCGCGCCCGCCGTCGGCGCGACCGGCGCGGCGACGCTGCGGTCGTAGCCCCCGCC
The DNA here is from genome assembly GCA_021845835.1 of Pseudomonadota bacterium. Next base: position 4,379 of record JAJZVE010000023.1, read on the forward strand.
CAGCAACAGGGCCACCGCCCCGACCACCAGCGCCGCGGTGGCAAATCGCGGCCTCTGCCGTTGTCGATTGCTCATTGAACGTTCTCCTCTTTGCTATTTTCCACGCGTGCGGTCGGGCCGCACGCTTCGATGGCTACTCGGCCCTGATCAGCCGCAGGCGGATACGATCCGTGTAGACGGCCAGGATGATGATGAAACCGATGGCGACCTCCTGCCAGAACGGATTGACATCCGCCATGACGAGACCGCTCGACAGCACGGCGATGATGAGCGCGCCGATGATGGTGCCGAGCACGGTTCCGCGGCCGCCCGAGAAGCTCGTTCCGCCGATCACGGCCGCAGCGATGGCATTAAGTTCCTGCCCGGTTCCCGCCGCCGGCGACGCGCCGATGAACTGGCTCATGACGAGCTCGCCCGCGATCGCCGCCAGCACGCCCGACAGCACGAACGTGAGCACCAGCCGGCGCGCGACCGGGATGCCAGCGCGCTCGGCGGCCTGCCGGTCGCTGCCGATCGCATAGAGATGCCGCCCGGTGCGGGTTTTCGCGAGCCAGAACCCGACCACCACGTAGAGCACCGCCGTCACGAGGACCGGGGTCAACACCCACCCGCCGAGCAAACCGTTGCCGATGGAGCCGACGGCACCCGGTATGTTCACGATCTCCTGGCCGTTGTTGATGAGGTCGGTTGCTCCGGTCGCGGCACCCAACATACCCAGAGTAACAAGGAACGACACGACCCGGAGCTGCGTGACCAGCAGACCGTTCATCAGACCGGCGATGCCCCCGGCAACTATCCCGGCGCCATAGCCGAGGATCATGATGACGCCGGTCGGCACATGCGCCGCCAGCAGGTGCTCCATCACGAAGGCCGCCACCATGCCGCCCAGCCCCAGGACCGCGCCGACCGACAGGTCGATGTTCTCCGTGATGATGACGAGCGTCTGCGCCAGACCAAGCAGCGCTGTTTCGTAGGCGGCCTGGCTGACCGCGATCCAACCGTCGCGCGAGGCGAAATGCGGCGCGGCGAACGTGAATGCGATCACCATGATAGCCAGGACCAGGATGGTCCAAACCGCCGTCAGCCGCGCAATGGCGGTCGGACGATCAGACACCGCCCTGCCCGCGGGCATGACGGCATCCCGCGCGCTGACGTCGGTCACGAACAGACTCCCGGCGGCTCCGTTGCAAACGTCAGTCGAGCTTCGCAACAAGAGCCATTGGATTTGGGCCATTCGACAGCCCGCCGGTATCCCGACATATGTTTCCCTCCCACGCACGGTATGGAAACGCTTCCATGAAAGCGTTGTCAATAGGGCCCTCTCGGCCTTTTTTCGGCACCATGCGTTGGCCGGCTCGCCGCAGCCCGCCGACTGGCGCACGTCAGCTCTGCCGGGGACGCCGACCGGACGGCGTGCTGGAAGACGCCCCCGGCCCCCCCGAACCCAACCGTTGCTACTGCGGAAATCCCACCACCTGGTCCGTTGCCAGCTGCGGTGGGGCCGGATAGTGCAGACCACGCTGGCCGGACCAACTGCGATCGGGCCGCGCCACGTACTGTCCCGGATCGTACCCGACCAACTGGCCGTCGCGCACCCACCCCTGCTCGCGGTCAACGCCCCACACACGCGCGCAGAGCGCCTCGGTGAGCCGCGCCCGAGCGCTCACGTACTCGGGTACCGCCGCGACATCGCGCAGCTCCCTGGGGTCCTCCTGCAGATCGAACAACTGCACCCGATTGCCGGCCGGGTACCAGATCAGCTTGTGCCGCGCATCGAGCAGCATCCGGGTGGCGCCGTTGTTCTCCAGGCAGTCGCCGTACAGCACGTCGTTGCGATACGTGTGCACCGGATGCCCCTCGACCGTGGCGGGGATCGGCGCGCCGGCCAGTGCGAGCAGGGTCGGCATGACGTCGGCCAACCCCACCAGCCGGTCGTCGGTGGTGCCGGCGGGCAGACGTGGATCCCCGGCGGTGCCGGCGAGGACGAAGGGCACCCGGGCCGCCCCCTCGTAATGAACCCGCTTTGCATAGAGGCCGAAATCGCCCAGCATGTCGCCATGATCGGCGGTGAACAGGATGATGGTGTCGTCCAGCAGCCCCTCCTCGCGCAACGTGCCCAGAACGACGCGGAACTGGTGGTCGATGTGGGTGCACAGCGCATAGAAGGCGCGGCGGACCTCGTGCAGCACCGGCGCCGGCAGCATGGGCCAGAAATTGCGCCCCATCTTCAACGTGTAGGGCAGTGCCTCCGGGTCGTCGCACCAGTCGGCCCAGAGCGCCGGCGGCATCTCGAACTGGCGATAGAAATCCATGTAGCAAGCCAGCGGCGTCAGCGGTGGATGCGGATGAATGTAGGACAGATACCAGAAACTTGGCCGGGTCGGGTCGCGGCGTTTGATCGTTCGGCACATGGTCTGGGTCAGCCAGTTGGTGGAATGGCAGTCCTCCGGCAGGTGCCAGGGCCGGTGCATGTAGTTGTTGTTGTTCATCCCGCTGGCAAATTGCTGGCCGACATGGCCGCGCTCGGCCAGGAAGATCTCGTAGTCATCGATCGCGCCCAGATGCGGCCGCCCTTCCTCGGCCAACTGGACGTCGTCGAAGCCGATGCGGTCGCGCGGCGGATAGACATGCAGCTTGCCGACCGAATTAGCCTGATAGCCGGCGTCGCGGAACGCCTGGGGCAGGGTGGCCAGATGCTTCGGCATTGGCGTCGTGGTGCCGAGTACCGGGTCGTCATGGGTGCGGGTGCCGGTGCCGGTCATCAGGGTGCGCCGCGCTGGAATGCAAATCGGGCTTTCCGAATAGGCGCGCGTGTAGCGCACCCCGTTGCGGGCGAGCTGGTCAAAGGTCGGCGTCTGCAGCACCGGATGGCCGGCGCAGCCAAGCAGATGGCCCGGCCACTGGTCCACCGTCACCAGCAGCACATTCGGTCGCGGATCGTTCATCGTTCCTCTCCCTTGCTTCGTGTCGTTCATCAGCCTGCCGGCAGTCCCACCAGGAGATCGTGATGCAGCATCCCGGGCCGATCGTCGATCCGCTGACCATGCAGCTCGGCACCGAGCTCGGTGATCCCGTGCTGGCGCGCGAACTGGCGTTGATCCTCACCGAGGACACATTGCTGTGGCGGGCACCGGAACTGCCGCCGGGGCGGGCGCACGCGATCTTCGGCTTCACCTTCGGCAACCGCATGCTGGCGAACGGCAACCGGGTGCCGGGGCCGGTCAACGAAGCGCTGGCGGACCAGGTCTGCCGGCTGCACCAGCAGACGGCCGCCCCCGTATTCGCCCAATGGGAGATCGCGGAGGCGTTGGCGGGCCGGGTTCCGCCGGCTTCGCTCACGGCGATCTACCCGGGCCGGGACGCCCGCGGCGAACCAGTCTACCTGGGCACCGGCCAGGTCGTGGCCGAGTTCGCGGCGCGGACCGGGGTGCCCGACGATCTGGGGCCGGTGCTGGTGGTTGCGTTTTCTGATCATCTGCACCGGGCGGTGACGACCGCGCGCCGCGCCGGCTTCGACGCCCATGCCCCGGCCGGACTGGCGATGCCGGCCGCCTACGACCCCGACTCCGGGCAGGCCTGGTGTCGCAGCCGCCTCGCCTATCTGCTGCACGACATCATGATCCGGATCAGCGAGCGTCGCGCGGCGGTGGTAGGCAGCCCGTGGCGCTAGATCGGGCGCCCGACGCTGCCGCGCCGGCGTCGCTCTGCAAGCGAGGATCACCGGAACTCGGCCGCAACCCCCGGCGGGGGTGAGTAGCCGAGATCGCCGCGGGCAATCACCGCGGCACGCCCGCCATGGGCAACGAGTTGCTCGGCCTGGCGCCGCTTGGCCCGGGCATCGACCTCCGCGGGATCGCAGATCCCGAACAGGCGGGCCCGGCACATCGCCAGTACCGCCGCCGCCGCCGGGTCGGCGGCGATGTCATGCAGCTCCTCGGGATCGGTCTCGAGGTCGAACAGCTGCGGCGGATAGCCCACGTAATGGATGTATTTGTAGCGTCCGACCCGCAGCATGAACGAGGCGGTGGTGGAGCCCATGCCGTGATATTCCGAGAACGCAGCCCGATCCAGATCCGGTGCGCCAATGCTGTCAAACAGAGAACGTCCGGGTAGCCCGTGCTCCGCGGTGGTGGCCACGATGCCTGCGGCCTGCAGCACCGTCGGATAGATGTCCACATGGCTCACCGGGGTCGGGCAGACCTGCCCGTGCGGGATCCCCGGTCCGGCCAGCAGCAACGGGACGCCCACCGCCTCCTCGTACATGGTAGATTTGCCCCACACGCCGCGGGCACCGAGGTTGTCGCCGTGGTCGCTGGTATAGAGCACCTGCGTCGTCGCGCCGAGGCCGGAGGCCTGCAACCCGGCCAGTACCTTGCCGACATTCTCGTCGAGAAAGCTGCAAAGACCATAATAGCCGGCGACCGCGCGGCGGACCCTATCCTCGGTATCGAAATGCTCGTCATAGGCGAAGCTCGCGCCGTACTCACCGAGATAGGGATGGGTGGGCCGCTCCGTCCGCTCATACAGCTTCGGCCAGGGCAGACGCGCGTCGCGATAATACCGATAGAAATGCTCGGGCGGAGCGGTCAGCGGAAAATGCGGCGCGACGAAGGAGACGAACAGAACCCATGGCTTGTCGCGATATTTCGGCGCTTCCTCGGCAAGCCAAACCTGCGCCTGGGCGGCAATGTTGCGATCATAGGCGGTGTAGGCGGACTCCCCCGGACCGGCCATTCCGGCCATCTTGTACGACGCACCGCGGCGTGGCAGGTCCTCGCGCAGCAGGCTCATCAGGTCGCCCTTGCCTTCCAGCACATGCATCGGGATCAGCTCCTCGCTGAAGCCGTGATCGGTGCCGGTGCCGCGGAAATGCAGCTTCCCGACGGACACCACCCGATGACCCGCCGCGCGCAGCCGATGGTGCCAACTGGTCACCGAGCCGTCATACGGATCGGCATTGTCCCAGAATCCCATCTGGTGGATATACCGCCCGGTGGCGAATGCCGCGCGGGCCGGGACGCAGACCGGGGAATTGCAGTAGGCGGCCGCGAAGCGCGTGCCCGCCGCCGCCAGCCGATCCAGATGCGGGGTGCGCACAAGCGGGTTGCCGGTGCAGCCGAGCACCTTCGGATTGTGCTCGTCCGACATGATCACGAGCAGGTTGCGCGAGGGCATCATGCTGGCTTCCTTGCGATGCGGCGGGCGGGGGAGACGATGGCGCGATCGGCGGCGCGGGGGGGATCGACGGCTGCAACCCGCGCGCGGCCGGCGCGCGGGTCCGTGCTACCGCGCACGACGATCTCGAAGCCCACATCGACGACTTTCCGGGCCACCTCACGGCCGGATAGGCGTACGACGATCATTTCGCCGGCCAGACGGCCCATCCGCTCGCCCGGCACCACGGCGCTCGAAAGTGCCGGCACCAGATGGGCGGCCAGATCAAGATCGCCAAGACCGGCGACCGCCAACCGGTCGGGAACCGCCCAGCCGCGGCGCTGCGCAGCCAGCAGCGCGTCGACGGCAAAGGAATCGCCGCTGCAGAACACCGCATCGAGCTGCGGGCGGCGCGCGGCCAGCTCTGCCAGCGCCTCCCCCGCGTCACCGAAACGGATAGGGTAGGGCAACTCGATGAACAGGTCCGCCGCCAGCCCGGCTTCCCCGATCGCCTCAAAATACCCAAGTCGCCGCTGCCGACCGCGAAGGTTCTGCTGCAGCGGCCCGCAGATCATGCCGACATGCCGTCGGCCGGTGGCGATCAAATGCCGGGTCATCTCGCGCGCCGCGGCGCAATTATCGAAGCCCACGTTCATGTCGATCGGTTCGGCGCCCAAGGTCCAGGTCTCGACGACGGGCACCCCGCTGCGTCGCAGCAGGTCCTGCGCCTCCTGCGATTGCACGACGTCGGCGAGGATGATGGCGTCCACCCGCCGGCCGAGGAACGTCGCGATCAGCGCCGCCTCAGTTTCGCGCGACAGGTTGGCGTCGCCCAGGACCGTCTGATAGCCGTGCGCCTGCAGGACCTGGGTCGCGCCGCGGATCGTGCTCATGAAGGCCGGTGTCGCGAGCGAGGGCACGACGATCGCCACTTGGTGGCTGGCGCGGGCCGCGAGGCTGCCCGCCACCAAGTCGGGGATGTAGCCGAGCCGTGCCACCGCCGCCTGGACCGCCGCGCGCGTTGCCTGGGCGACCAGGTCGGGCTGGCGGAACGCGCGCGAGGCGGTGACCAGGGAAACGCCGGCGGCATCCGCAACGTCCTGTAGCGTGACCCGACCCGATCTGGTGGCCCCGTCGTGCCGCCCGGCGGCCTTCACCATGCCCCCTCCTTGCGTTCAGACGGACACACGGGGGCGGACGACCGCCAGCCGTGGGCGCATCGAGGGCATCAGCGCCAGCAGCAAGCCTGCCGCGACCAGCAGCACGCCGGACATGCTGAGCGCGAGCACGAAGCTCCCGGTGGCGCCGCGGATCATGCCGAACACCAGAGGTCCGCTGAAGCCACCGAGATTCCCTAGGCCGTTGATGACAGCAATCCCGACGCCGGCGACCTCCGGCGGCAGCACTTCCGTGGGCAACGCCCAGAACGGCCCGAAACGACCGTAGAAGAAGCCGAAGGAAAGGGTGAGGGCGAGCAGGGTCAGCATGATGCGCGTATCACCAAACATCTGCGCGGCCAGCAGGAACGCGCCGGAGAGCGAGGTCATGATGACGATATGCCACTTACGCTCCTTCCACCGATCCGAACTGAACGCCACCACCACCATCATCACGGCGCCCACGGCGTAAGGGATGGCGCTGAGGAAGCCGACGCTCACGATCGACAGCCCGGCCGCCTTTAGCACGCTGGGAAGCCAGATGGTCACCCCCCAGTTCGCCATCAGGGCGAGGAAATTATATGCGGCGATCAGCAGGACCAGAGGATTCCAGATCACCCGCGACCAGTGCCCGGAGGTTGCCGGCGCCGCGTCCCGCTCGGCCGCCAGGCGCGCCTCCAGCGCCGTACGTTCCGCCTCGGGAAGCCACCGGGCCTGGCCTGGATGGTCGTCCACCACCAGCAGCCAGAAACCCGCCCAGAGCAGGGCTGGGATCGCTTCAACGACGAACATCACGTGCCAGTCGAAGTGCTTCAGCACGATGCCGGAGAGCGGGTTCGCGATCACCGAACCGAGCGGCAGGCTGAGCAGAAAGACGGTGTTAGCACGCGCCCGCTCCTCCCGGGTGAACCAGTGGCGGATCAGGACGATGGTGGCGGTGAGCACCCCGCCCTCCACCGTCCCCAGCAGGAAGCGGTTTGCCACCAGCTCGGGCACGGTGTGCACGAGCGCGGTGGAGGCGGAGACGAGGCCCCACAGGATCATCAGCCAGAAGATGACGTACTTCGCGCTCCAGACCGAGGCCAGTCGGCCGGCGGGAATCTGCAGCACGACGTAGCCGAAGAAGAACGTGCCACTCGCGAAGCCGATTTCGGCCGGACCGATGCCGAGCTCGGCCCGCATCGCCGGGATCGCCATCGCGATGTTGGTGCGGTCGATCATCGACACCACGTACATCAGCAGGGCGACGACGAGAATGCGCCACCAACGGTTGTGCGCAGGCGAGAACCTAACTGCTTTTGTCATGTCGTTTTTCTCCCAAAGTCTTGACCGGGCGCTGTTTCTCGCGCCTCGCGTCCGGTTCAGGCGTAGCTGGGTTTGGTCCCTGGTACAGGCGAATAGCCGAAGCTGCCACGCTGCAGGACCGCCTCGCGCCCGCCGTGGGCGTCGATCCTCGCGGACTGGTCGGCATGGGCCAGGCGGTCCACCGCGTCCGGATCGACACACCGGCGGAGCTCCGCCTCGCAGTCGGCCACGAGGCCGCGATAGCCGGGGTCGGCGCCCAAGTCCCGCGCCTCCTGTGGATCGGCGTCGAGGTCGAACAGCTGCGGGCGCATGCCGACATAGTGCACGTATTTGAAGCCGCCCTTGCGGATCATGAACGCGCCGGTGGCGGCACCGGCCGCATGGTACTCGCTGAGCACGGTCCGCGGCGGCACCACGCCGCGGGCAAGGTCGAACAGCGAGGCACCTGGCAGATCACGATCGTCGGGATGCGGCGGCGCGCCGACGCAGGAGAGGATGGTTGGGTGGCAATCCACCAGGGACACCGGATCATGGCACACCGATCCCTGCGCCACGTCGGGCCCGGCCATGATTAGCGGCACCCCGGCGGATTCCTCGTACATCGTGGACTTGCCCCACAGGCCGCGCGTCCCGAGGTTGTCGCCGTGGTCCGAGGTGTAGATGACCCTGGTATCGCCGGCCAGACCGCAGTCCTGCAATGTGGACAGCATCTTGCCGATGTTGGCATCCAGGAACGTCACCATCCCCAGGTACGCCGCGATGGCGCGGCGCACCCGCCGCTCGTCGAACGCCTTGTCATATACCATGCATTCGCTGATCGCGCGGATGAACGGATGGTCGGGGCGCTCGGCGGTGTCATAGAGCGCCGGCCAGGGAACCTGATCCTCGGGATAGAGGTCGTAGAACTCCGGCCGGGCGATCAGCGGGAAGTGCGGGCAGACCAGCGAGACGAACAGCACCCACGGCTTGGGCGTCGGCGCCTGCGCCCGATCGCGGAGCCAGTCCTGCGCCGCCGCGGTGATCCGGTCATCGTAGCCCTGGTAGGAAGAATCGCCGCGGCCGGCCTCCTCGGCCAATCGCAGGGCCGCCTTGCGGACCGGCAGGTCGTCGCGGATCAAACCAAGCAGGTCGCCGACGCCGTCCACCACGTGCAGCGGCATGATTTCCTGATCGAACCCGTTATCGTCGTTGGTGCTGCGGTAGTGCAGCTTGCCGACCGAGACCGACCGGTGGCCGGCGGCCACCAGCCGGTGCCCCCAGGAGGGGATCGACCCGTCATAGGGAAAGGCGTTGTCCCAGAACCTGGTCTCGTGGACATAGCGGCCGGTGGCGAAGCTCGCCCGCGACGGCACGCAGATGGGTGAATTGCAGTACGCATCGGTGAAGCGCACGCCGCGTGCCGCCAACTGGTCCAGATGCGGGGTATGCACCATCGGATGCCCGTAGCAGCCGAGAACCCGCCGGCTGTGCTCGTCGGACATGATGAAAAGCAGATTCTTTGGCTGCACGGGGTCCCCTCCGGTTGCGGCGCGATATGAAAGCGCTTCCATAGGCATGAAAGCGTTCCCACCCCCGGGTTGTCAAGCCGTTCCTGCGGTCCGGGCCTGTGCGATGGTATGTCGATGTGCCGTCGGCAGGGGAAAGATCGTCGGCCGTTCCGGTCGGCACGCTTGAATCTGCTGCGGTATCCGTAGTTTGTTCCGTGGTCGCTTCCCCCGGCCGGGTGGGGGGATGCTCGCCGGCACGGTGGGTGATATAGCGCTCCACGTGGCCTCCGCGCGCCAGCGCGGGACCGCCACGGGGAACGATCTCCCAACGCAACCCACGCGCCCGGAAGGAACGCCGCAGGATGCACGATTTTGACGGCTACCATCGTCCGGATGGAAGTGTCGGTGTACGGAACCACCTGCTGGTGCTCTCGCTGGGCGGGCTGACCGGCCCAACGGCACGTCGCGTCGGCTCCCTATTGGCCGGGGCAGTCACGGTTGCGATGCCCTACGGTTCCGGCCTGCTGAGCGAAGACCGCGCCGTGTTCGTCGCCGCCCTGATGCGACTTCCGGCACACCCGAATGTCGGGGCGACCGTGCTGATCGGGGACAATCCGCCGCTGATGGAGCAGGTGGCGGCGGCCGCGGAGCGGACCGGCAAACCCTGCGCTGCCTTTACACTGGATGCCTGCGGCCACGACGCGCTGACGCTTACCGACCGAGCGCTGCGGGCCGGCGCCGCGCTCGCCCGGCAGATCTCCGGCTGCCGTCGCACGTCGGCACCGCTGTCGGCGCTCACGGTCGGCCTGGAATGCGGCCGGTCGGACCCCAGCTCCGGTCTCGTCGCCAATCCCCTGCTCGGGCTGGTGGCAGACCGGATGGTCGATGCGGGCGGACGGGCGATGATTGGTGAAACCACCGAATGGCTCGGCGCCGAGCACTTGCTGGAGCGACGCGCCACGACCCCCGAGGTGGCGGCCGCGATCCACGCCGCTGCACTGCGGCGCGAACAGGCGGCGATCGCGGCCGGGATCGACCTCACGGGCAACAATCCCGGCCCGACCAACATCGCGGCCGGCCTGTCCAGCATCGAGGAAAAATCCCTCGGCAATATCGCCAAAAGCGGGCATCGTCCGATCGTTGGCGTGCTGGGCTACGGACAGCCGCCACCGCAGCCGGGGATGTGGGTGATGGATGCGCCTGCCTACGCGCCCGAATCGCTGACCGGCTTCGTCATGGCCGGCGCTCAGGTGCTGCTCTTCACCACCGGCGTCGGCAACAGCTACGTCAGCGCGCTCGCACCGACGTTGAAGCTGAGCGCCAACCCCGTCACCTGCGCCGCACTGGCCCAGCAGCTCGATTTCGATGCCAGTTCCGTGTTTCGCGGCAACGAGGGGCCGGAGCAGGCAGCGGATCGGCTGCTGGCGGCTTTGCTGGAGACCGCATCCGGGCAGGCCACATGGGGCGAGATCCTCGGCGAAGGCAGCGAGATCGTCAGCCGTTTCGGTGCCGCGCTATGAGCGCCGGGACAACGTTGCCGGTCGATGCGATTCGGCTGACGCCGCAGGACACCGTCGCGACGGTACTACGGCCGATCGCCGCGGGCGAGCACGTGCGCGTGCGATGCGGCACAGAGGTCGTGCCAACACTGGCAACGGAGGCCGTGCCGCTTTGCCACAAGCTCAGCCTCGTGCCGCACCGGCCGGGCGAGGCTGTGCGCAAATACGGTGAAGTGATCGGCGAGGCGACGATGCTGATCGCGTCTGGCGCGCACGTGCATGTCCACAACATGCGAAGCCGCAGGGGCCGCGGGACCGCGCCCGGTCCCGCGGGCTGACCACTCCGCTGCCCCCGGCACTGCGATCCCAGACCGCCGCCGCGAGACCTGGACGCCGCCGGATTTCCCGGATCCGACTAGGATCGCGAGTTTCCCGGCAGGTATTCCGGTGCCCCGCATACAAAAAGGGCACCGCGTTCTTCAGGGCGGCAGGCGGTGGCTTTAGTCTTACTGTGTCATAAGACTATCCTGCGTGTGGCCCGCTGGCAGCATGGGCATCGCGGCAAGGTTCTTGCGATGGCGCGCGCTATTGCGACCCGGACAGATGTGATCGAGGTCGGGACATGACGTTCAGGTCGGATCGGGGGATCCGCGGGGTCGATAACCGTTGGGAAGGCGATGTTCTTGGATGAGAAGGGTGTCGCGTGGTCCTGAGGGGGGAATCGCTCCCCGTTCGGAGAGGAGGAATCCGTAGGCGGCGATGCACAGCGTGGCGTGATGGTGAAAGCCACGCCACCCTCGTCCCTCGTAATGGCCAAGCCCAAGTTCCTGCTTGAGGTCCTGGTAATCCCGCTCGATCCTCCAGCGCAGCTTGGCGGCGTTCACCAGTGCGGGCCGGCTGATGTTGGGAGGCAGCGTGGACAGAAAGTATTTCGTCGGCTCGGCTTCGCCCGCGGGCCATTCGATCAGGCACCATTCCTCGGGGCGCGGCGTGGCGCGCTGATAATCGCGATGCGCCGGGCGGACCCGCACGGCGGCAAACCGCGAAGCGAGTTTGGTGTTGGTCCCTTCGCGCCAGGTGACCCGCCGCCACGCCTTTTTGGGAAGATCGAGCGCCAGTTGCCTGGCCGAGATCGGCTGATGCGCTCCGTCACGACGGATCGCTGACGTCGGACGACCGCGCCCGCTCCATGGCTTCGGCGGCAGCGGTTCCATCCCGGGCGGCCACAGGCTGGTGGTGGACTGGATGCCGACGGCATAGGCGAGGCCGAGTTCTGTGATGCCATCACGGAAGTCGGTGTCGTTGCCGTATCCCGCGTCGGCCAGCACGACCGCAGCGTCGATCCCGGCCGCGCGGGCGGCACGCAGTTGGTCAAGCGCGATCTGCGGCTTGGTCTGGAACACGACATCATCGGGCACGCCCGCCTGCGCGCGCCGGTCGGGGTCATCGACCCACTCATGCGGCAGATACAGGCGATAGGCGATCGGCAGGCTGGCATGATCGTTGGCGGCCGATAGGCTCACCGCAACCTGGCAGTTGTCCTGCTTGCCGAGCTGTCCGCAGTACTGC
>JAJZVE010000895.1 GCA_021845835.1 Pseudomonadota bacterium
CGCGCGCCGATGTGCGCCAGACCGCCGGCGAGGAAATGCAGATCGACATCCCCGCTTTCCTGCGTCGTCAGTCTTCGTGATCCCGTCTGCGGATCCAGTCGGGCGGCGGCGCGCGGGCGCCGCCCGAGGATTCGCCACTGTTACGAACGGCAACGCGGAACAGTGTGATGATTGCTTTAAGATCAGTGGTTTATGCAGAAATATCCGGCAATAATCATTGACTGGCCAAGCCTGCCACCGCCTGCCAGCCTCATCGCGTTGAACTGTCACCAGGCCGCGAAAGGCAAGCATGGACGGGTTGCCGCACTCGATCCCCCTGCACGCGACGCCGACGATCCAGCGCACGCTGAAAGCGCCGATCGACTGCGTCGGCACTGGGCTGCATTCGGGGCAGCGCGTCCGGCTTGAGCTGCAGCCGGCGCCCCCGGGCACCGGCCTGCTGTTTCGCCGCGCCGATCTCGGCCGCGACATTCCCGCCCGCTTCGATCATGTGCTCGACACGCGCCTCTGCACGGTGCTGGGGCTGCCGGACGACCCGGCGGTGCGCGTCGGCACCGTCGAGCATGTCCTCGCCGCCCTTGCCGGCGCCGGCATCCACAACGCGGTGGTGCAGGTGGACGGGCCGGAGGTGCCGATCCTCGACGGCTCGGCCGAGAGCTTCCTGTTCCTGATCGACTGCGCCGGCATCGTCGAGCAGGACGAGGCCGCCGCCATCATCGAGGTGCGGCGCCGCGTCCGCGTCGCCGACGGCGACGCCTATGCCGAGCTGCGCCCCTCCGCCTTCGGCCTTGACCTCGCGCTGTCCATCGCCTTCGACGCCGCCGCGATCGGCCGCCAGGCCCTGACGCTGCGGCTGACGCCGGAGGTGTTCCGCAACGAACTGGCGCGTGCCCGTACCTTCACCCTCGCGAGCGAGGTTGCGCAACTGCGTGCCGCCGGCCTCGCCCTGGGCGGCAGCCTCGGCAACGCTGTCGTCGTCGATGGTGCGCGGGTGCTCAATCCGGGCGGGCTGCGCATGCAGGACGAGTTCGTGCGCCACAAGATGCTGGACGTGGTGGGCGACCTCGCGCTGGCCGGGGCGCCGGTGCGCGGCCGGCTGGTGGCGCACCGCAGCGGCCACGCGATCAACAACCGCCTGCTGCGCGCCCTGTTCGCCGACGCCGCCAACTGGCGCCTGGCACCCGAACCCGCCGCCGCCCTGCCGCCGCGCCGTCTGGCCCAGGCCGCCGCCGCCTGAGGGTTGTGGTCGCCGCAGCCATGCTATAACGGCGCCTTCCCATCAGCCTGGTGATGCCGACGTGCCGACGTCCCGTTTCGCCGCCGTCCTGCCTGCCCTGCTGCTGCTCGGCGGCTGCTCGCTGTTCCGCGACTCCCCGCCGCCGGAAAACCCGGGCAGCGTGTCGGTCGAGGTGCTGTACAACCGCGGCGCCGATGCGCTGGTCAGCCGGCAATACGGGGATGCCGTCACGCAGTTCGACCATGTCGAACAATACTATCCGTATTCTCCCTGGGCAGCGAACGCGCAGCTCATGGAGGCGTACAGCCAATACCTTGAGCAGAAATACCCCGACGGGATCGGCACGATCGACCGCTTCATCCAGCTGCATCCCTCGCATCGTGACATCGCCTATGCTTATTACCTGCGTGCGCTCTGCTATTACGAGCAGATCGAGGATATCCAGCGCGACCAGAAAGGCACCGAGGACGCGATGGCCGCGTTGCAGGAGGTGGTGAACCGCTTCCCCGACAGCGCCTATGCCCGCGACGCGCGGCTCAAGATCGACCTCGCCCGCGACCATCTCGCCGGCAAGGAAATGGAGATCGGCCGCTACTACGAACGCCAGCACCTCTACGGCGCGGCACTCGGCCGCTTCCAGCGCGTCGTGGACGACTACCAGACCACCAATCACGTCGCCGAGGCGTTGCATCGGCTGGTGGAGATCTATCTGCTGCTCGGCCTGCCCGACGAAGCGCGGCGGGCGGCGGCGGTGCTCGGCCACAACTATCCGGGCAGCCGGTGGTATGTGGACAGCTACGACCAGTTGGTCGCCGACGGCCAGGTGCAGGGCCAGCGCGTCGAGATGCCCTCGCCCGACCGCCCCGGCCTGCTGTCGCGCGCGTTCCATTGGTTGTTCTGACGGGGCGTCATGCTGACGGCACTGTCGATCCGCGACGTGGTGCTGATCGAGCGGCTTGATCTGGGGTTCGGCCCGGGACTGACGGTGCTGACGGGCGAGACCGGGGCCGGCAAGTCGATTTTGCTCGACAGCCTGGGCCTTGCGCTCGGCGCCCGCGCCGAGCAGGGGCTGGTGCGCGCCGGATGCGAGCAGGCCTCGGTCGCCGCCGTGTTCGCCCCGCCGCCGGACCACCCCGCGCTGGCGCTGCTGGCCGAGCAGGGGATCGCGGCGGAGGACGAGATCGTGCTGCGCCGCCTGCTCGCCCGCGACGGCCGCTCCCGCGCATTTGCCAACGATGCGCCGGTGGGCGTGGCGCTGCTGCGCCGCCTCGGCGCGCTGCTGGTGGAGGTGCAGGGCCAGCACGACCAGATGGGCCTCGCCGACGCCGCCGGCCACGCCGCGCTGCTCGACGCCTACGGCGTGCCGGCGCCACTGCGCGAAACCGTCGCCGCGCAGCACCGCGCCTGGCGCGACGCGGCGGCGGCGCTGGCGGATGCGCAGGCCGCGATCGCCGCGGCGCAGCGCGACCAGGACTGGCTGCGCCACGCGACCGGGGAACTCGGCGCCCTCGCCCCCGAACCGGGCGAGGAGGAACGGCTCGCCGCCGAGCGCCAGGCGCTGCAGCAGGCGGAGCGGCGGGTTGAGGCGATGGCCGCGGCGCTCGCCGAACTGGCCCCCCGCGACCGCCGCGGCGGCGCCCCCGCCGCCGCGCTGCGCGCCGCCGCGCGCGCGCTGC
>JAJZVE010000896.1 GCA_021845835.1 Pseudomonadota bacterium
CAAGCGTCGTTGGACAAGCGGACCATACCGCCCCGCTCACGGTCCCGTCAACTGCCTTTTTGCGCTCCTGGATCGTTTTCTTCGCCGTCACCCGGCTCCGCCGATGGCGCACCGGATACCCGGTTCGCACAGCCTTGGCCCTCCGGCGCGCTGCGCTCGCCTTCGGGCGCAAGCTCTGCGCCGCCGGATACCCGACGCCGCAGCCATTCCGGCCACTGGTCCGGCGGCAGGTGGAAATACTGGTCCATCTGCCGGAACTCGGTCACCGCCTGCCGCACGGTCTCGATCTCGACCGTGACCGTCTTGTCCTCCGGCGCGCGGTTGTCCTCGACCTTGAGATATTGTTTCTCGGCGGGCTTGCCATAGGCGCGGTCGAGCACCCGCATCGCCATGTCGGCGCGGAAGCGCGCCACCTCCAGCGGGTCGCCGGGCAAGGTCACGTCGTAGGCGAAGTTGGCCAGCAGGTCGATCATCGCCGCGGCGTGCGTCTGCGCCTGGAACTCGGCGATGTCGTATTGCGACAGCAGCGCGCGCAACTGCTGCGCCGCCTGTTGGCGCAGGGCTTCCGGGTTGACTCGTTTCGCCACTTGACCGGGTTTCACGATCGTTGCCATCTTCGCAGCCATGCTGCGCAAACTCCTATCACCGAACCAGGCCGCCGCCTATCTCGGAGTCACGCCGACCACGCTGGACCGCTGGCGGCAGGCGCGCAGTGGCCCGAAATGGCTGTACGCGCTCAAGGACGGCCGCCCGCACCCGCTGCAGGCCGCGCAGCAGCCCGACGTGCCGCCCACTTTCGGCGGCAAGGTGACCATCCGCTACGCGGTCGAGGATCTCGACGCCTGGATCGAGGCCAGCCGGGTCGATCCGGCCGCGGTGCCCAAGCGCGCCTCGCGCCGCTCGGTGCGCCCGCGTCCGCTGACCGATCTGCAGTTCGCCCGCGTGGCCGAGGCGCTGCTGGACGCGCACGCCCGCGGCGTCGTGCACGCCAACGCGGTGCGCGACCTGCCGCGGGTGCGGCGGATGCTGGACTGCCTGATGATGGCGCTCGGCCTCGGCGAGTGGAAAGAGGCCGAGCAGGTCTGCGGCATCGGCTACGAGCAGGGGCGGCACTGGGCGAAGTTGTGGGCCGATCGCGGCTGGCTGGACGTGGTGTTCGACGCGCTGCGCGACGATGCCACGTTCGGCGCGACGCTGGTGCACCAGACCGTCGTCGTGGCGCGGCAGACGCGCCTGCCGGGGTCCGGCAACCTGCACGGCGACCTGCCCGCCCTGCGCGTGGCGGGGCGGGCGGTCGGGCCATCGGAGTCGCTCATCCCGCACATGGCGGCGCCGCGGACGGTCACGGCGGAGGAGGTCGCGAACCGCGCTCGCCGGCGCTAGGCCGCCGGTTCCTCTTGCAGCGCCAGCGCGGCGCGGGTGGTGGGTTGCGGGCAGCCCGCCGCGATCTCGCGCAACGCCGTCTCGAACCGGTCGGCCCGCTGTTTCTGCCGCTCGCGCCACGCCTTCGACGCGCGGTTGACGGCCTGCTTGCGCCGGGTTTCGTCGGCATACGGCATCGCTCAGCCCTCCTCGCTCTCGTCATCCGCGGCGAGTTCGGCCAGCATCTGCCGGTAGTCCTCGTCCGCCATCGCCTCCGGCACACGGTGCCAGTCGGCGAACACGACGAGCGGCGCGATCTCGGCCCAGGCTTCGGCCTCGGTTTCGGCGAACGACAGCAGCAGCCGGCCGTGCGGCGCCGGGCCGGACCAGAGCGGAGACATGCGACCCCGCCACTGACCGCCGTAGACCTGCCAACAGTCGCCGTCGCGGCGCATCTCGTAGCGCTGCCCGTCGTGCCCGAGCCGCATTTCGGCGACTTCGCGGGCGGTCCACCCGGAGCGGGCGACGCCGCTACCGTCGGACGGGTAGGTGTAGGTCGTCATCGCTCAGCCCTCCTCGCTCTCGCCGGCCTCGGCGATGATCTCGCCCTCCTCGTTGACAATCGCGCCGTTGTCGAGGTGCAGCGTGCGGTCATCCCCGTCCCAGTTGCCCCACTCGCTGTCACCGCCCCACATCACGGCGCCGCGCCCGGTTTCCGTCCACACGGTCATCTGTCCGCGCTGGCCGCCGGCATAGGTAATGCCCCAGGTCTCGCAACCCGGTTCCATCTCGTTGCGCTGGTCGATCGCGATGCACGATTCCCGCGCGTCGCGCAGGTTCTCGGCCGTTACGAAAAAATGTTCCATCGTCTCATCCTCGCGGAAAGGCCGGGGCGCAGCGCCCCGGCGGCGGTGTGGGTCAGGCGCGGGTGTAGGCGCTCTGGTGCTCGGCGATCTGGCGCAGTTGCTCTTGGTAGAAATCCCACTCGCGCTGCGTGCCCTTCCAGACCTGATTGCCGAGGTCGTCCGTCCGGTAGTGCTGCGCCATCTGCCGCAGCAGGTCGTTCTTCTTGGCCGCCAGCGTGCTCTTGGCCTGTTCGCGTTCGGTTTCGTTCATCGTCCGTCCTCCGTGCTGCGCGCGGGAGGGAACCCCGCGCCGACAGACAGAACGATACGCCACCGGCGGGGTATGCACAAGCCCATCCGCCGAAAATACCTTAAATTATTTCCGCGATGGATGCGGGCGCTACGTGCCGGCGATCGGGGCGGTCGTGGTGATGGTGGAGCCGCCGGCCTGCACGTTCTGCACCTGATGCTCGTGACCCTGCAGGTCTACCTGATCGGCGCCACCCTGGCCCGCCGTGACGTTGCCGGTCGCGGTCAGGGCGCCGACGACGTTGGTATCGCCCTGCAGGGTGATGGTCTGCCCGGACCCCGCGGTGATGACGATGGCGCCAGCGGTCGTGCACTCGATCGACGCCCCGGAGGCAAGCTGCAGGACGAACGGGAACGGGCTTGGCTTCAGGGCCACCCGCTCGGCGTGCGGG
>JAJZVE010000897.1 GCA_021845835.1 Pseudomonadota bacterium
GATGGCGGCCTTGTCCTGCGCGCGCGCCAGTTCCAGGCGCGCATGCAGCTTGACGAAACTGGCGCGGCGGTCGCTGTTCAGGTTGGCGACGATCTCCGGCAGGTCGACGAAGGTCGGCGGCCTGCCGGTCGCCTCCCTGGCCGGCCGGTCGGCGGGATGCGCCGCCGCCGTCGGCTTCTTCGCGTGCAGCAATCCCGGCAGCAGGCCCGAGAACCACAGCCCCGCGCCGAGCGCCGCCAGCAGCGCCGGCAGGGCGAGCATCAGCAGCTTGCGCCTGCCGCCGCCGGCCTTGGCAGTCTCCGCCGCCGTTGCCGCTGCCGCCGTCATCCGCACCCCCGCATCCCGTGTCGGACGGACTGTCGGCGCGACCGATTAACAATGGCTTTCCCGCGCGGCGAATCCTGCCGCCCCGGCAGGCCGCACCCGGCAGGATGTGCCGGCCCCGGCGCAGCGGCCGCGCACCGGCCGCGGATTTCCGCCGCCGCGCGGCTGGCACGGCGGTTGCTGCCCGCCCCGGTGCCGATGGCGGACTGTCCCGCCGCAAACGAAAGGCTCCGGTTTCGATGGAGAACATCAGCACCGTCGCCCTCTCCCGCATGGTCGCGCAGAGCCGGGCGCTCGATGTGATCGCGACCAACCTCGCCAATGCCGACACGCCCGGCTTCCGCGCCGGGCGCACGCTGTTCACCGCCTGGTTCGCGCGCCAGCCCGGCGGGGCCGAGCCGCCGGGCGGCGCGCCGGTGTCCTATGTGCAGGACCGCGCCACCTACCGCGACACCGCGCCCGGCGCGCTGAAGGCGACGGGCAATCCGCTCGACCTTGCCATCGGCGACGCGCAGGGCTGGTTCACCGTCAACACGCCGCGCGGCCCGCGCCTGACGCGCGCCGGGCAATTCCAGCTGGATGCCAGCGGCATCGTGGTCGATGCCGAGGGCTATCCGCTGCTCGACGTGAACGGCAATCCGCTGCAGACGCGCCCGACCGACACGCATCTGACGGTGACGGCGGACGGTACGCTGGCCAGCGAGAACGGGCCGATCGGCCGCATCGGCGTGGTCATGCCCGACACCGAGCGGCACCTGATGGCGCAGGGCAATTCGCTGTTCGCCACCACCGGGCCGACCACGCCGGTGGCGAACCCGGCGCTGGTGCAGGGCGCGATCGAGCAGAGCAACGTGCAGCCGGTGCTGGAGGTGACGCGCATGATGCAGTCGCTGCGCGACTTCCAGCTCACCTCGCAGATGGTGCAGGAGGAAAGCACCCGGCAGTCCGACGCCATCAACAAGATTCTCAACCACACGGTACAGGGCTGATCGCGATGCGGGCACTGGATATCGCGGCGACGGGGATGCAGGCGCAGCAGACCAATGTCGAGGTCATCTCCAACAACATCGCCAACATGACCACCACCGGCTTCAAGCGCCGGCGCGCCGAGTTCACCGACCTGATCTACCAGGACCTGCGCCGCGTCGGCTCCAACTCCTCCGCCGCCGGGCAGGTGCTGCCGTCCGGCGCGCAGATCGGGCTGGGCGTGAAGACGGTCGCCGTGGTGCCGATCAACCTGCAGGGCAACCTGCAGCAGACCGGCAACAGCCTGGATGTCGCGATCAGCGGCAACGGCTTCTTCCAGGTGGCGCTGCCGAGCGGCGAGACCGCCTATACCCGCGACGGCAGCTTCGCGCTGTCGCCGACCGGGCAGATCGTCACCGCCGACGGCTACGTGGTGCAGCCGCCGATCACCGTTCCGACCGCCGCGACCTCGGTCAGCATCAACACCTCGGGCCAGGTGCAGGTGACGCTGGACGGGCAGACCACGCCGCAGCTGGTCGGCCAGTTGCAGCTTGCCGATTTCCCCAATCCCGCCGGGCTGCAGGCGCAGGGCGAGAACCTGTTCCTCGCCACCGCCGCCTCCGGCACCGCGACCCCGGGCGCGCCGCAATCGCCGGGGTTCGGCACCGTGCAGCAGGGCTTCGTGGAAACCTCGAACGTCAACGTGGTCAGCGAGATCACCGACCTGATCACCGCGCAGCGCGCTTACGAGATGAACAGCAAGGTCATCACCGCCGGCGATCAGATGATGTCCACGCTGACCAACCTGCGCTGAAGGGGGCCGCCATGCGACGGAATCCCAGGATGGCGTTCCCGGCCGCGGCGCTGCTGGCGCTGCTGGCCGGCGCGGCCGGCGCGCAGGCCGCGACGCTGCGGCCGATGACGACGCTGGCGGCGCCGGTGGTGCGCCTGTCCGACCTGTTCGACGATGCCGGCCCGCTCGCCACCCGCGTGCTCGGTCCGGCGCCGGCGCCGGGGGAGCGCATCGTCGTGCAGGCGCGGCAACTCGCCGCCATCGCGCGCATGTTCGGCGTCGCCTGGCATCCCGACTCGCCGGCCGATACCGCGGTGCTGGAACGGCCCGGCCGGCCGCTGCCGCGCGCCGCCCTGCGCGCCGCCCTGCATGCGGCGCTCGCCGGCGTCGGCGCGCCGGCGGAGCTGGAGATCTCTCTGCCAGGCTATGCCGCGCCGATGATTCCGCTGCGGACAAGGGCCGCCGTCACCGTCGAGCAACTCGACTACGACGCGCCGACCGGCGGCTTTTCCGCCGCGGTGCTGGTGACGGGGGAGGGGATGGCGCCGCTGCGGCTGCGGCTGGTCGGGCGGGCGGAGGAGATGCTGCGGCTGATGGTGCCGGCGCACGCGCTGCCGGCCGGCAGCGTGCTGCGCGCCACCGACCTGATGCCGGCGCGGCTGCGCGCCGCCACCCTGCGCGGCGAGGTGGCGCGCGATCCCGCGCAGCTCGTCGGGATGACGCTGCGCCGCGCCGCCGCCCCTGGCCGCCCGGTGCCGCTGGCCGACCTTGCGCCGCCCGGCGCGGTGGCGAAGGGGACGCCGGTGGTGCTGGTGGTGTCCACGG
>JAJZVE010000898.1 GCA_021845835.1 Pseudomonadota bacterium
CGTCGAGGAACCCTATTATCGCCCGATCGGCGACGAGGTGGCAGTGTTCGAGGCCGCGTATCACGAGCGGTTGCCGGTGATGCTGAAAGGCCCCACTGGCTGCGGCAAGACGCGGTTTCTCGAGTATATGGCATGGCGGCTGCGGCGGCCGCTGATCACCGTTGCCGCGAACGAGGACATGACAGCGGCCGACCTTGTCGGCCGCTACCTCCTCGTACCTGGCGAGACGCGCTGGCACGACGGCCCCCTCACGCTCGCGGTGCGGGCCGGCGCAATCTGCTATCTGGATGAGATCGTTGAGGCGCGGCAAGACACCACGGTCATCATCCATCCGCTGACCGATACCCGCCGCATCCTTCCGTTAGAAAAGCGGAACGAACAGGTGCCTGCACATCCCGACTTCCAGCTCGTGATTTCCTACAACCCAGGCTACCAAAGCGCGGTGAAGGATCTGAAGGAGTCAACAAAGCAACGTTTCGTCGGCATCGACTTCGCCTATCCCGAAGCCCCGGTGGAGATCGAGATCGTGACGCGGGAGAGCGGCGTGACACCGAAGCTGGCTGAGTTGTTGGTACGCATCGCCCATGCCTCTCGCAATCTACGTGGCCAGGGGCTGGAGGAAGGTGCCTCCACGCGTATGCTGGTCCACGCCGGGCGGCTCGCGCGGCACGGGCTGGAAGTGGCGGCGGCAGTGCGCTCGGCGGTCATCCTGCCGCTGACCGACGATCCTGAACTGCGCGCCGCGCTGGGCGACGCCGTGGCCGCTTGCTTGGGATGAGTGCGTCGACGACATTGGCTGGAGAAGGCTCAGCTGATCGTCTGCTCTGTGCCCTTCGCGGGCGCGGTGCGCTGGAGGAGGCCGCGCTCGCCGCGTGGCGTCGGGTCAGCTCACTGGGCGACAGTGCCGCTGCGGAGGTGTGGGCCGCCGGTGCGCTGGCGCTGTTGACGGCGAATGCCGGCTCAAGCTGCCTGACCGTTTTCTTCCGGCTAGACGGGAATCCCGCAGCCCTAGGCCGCGCGGGGAAGGAGGCGGCAGCGCTGTGCCGGGAGGTCGGCGCCGCCGCAACGATCGCCACGCTGGAGACATGGGAGCGGCTGGGCCGTCCCCTCTGGTGGTCGCCGATGTTGCGCCTCGCTCGCGAGGCGCCGGACTGTGTTGCCACAGCGCTCGCAACCGCGAGTACGGTGCTGGAGGCCGGCGGGCCGCAAGGGTTTGCCGAATTTATCGCCGTCGGCCTGAAGTCGTCGGGTTATGACCGGGCCGCCCGCCGTCGCTTCTTTGCGCTCGATGACCCACTCGCCCGCCGTGCGGTGGCACGCGGTGGGCAAGGTGAGTTCGAGGTGCTGGAACGACGACTCAAGCTGTTCGTCACCGCGTTGCAGGGCCACCCCGCCAAGCTGCGCCCGCTTCCGGCCACCGCCGATCGCCCGGCGCCGCGCCGCGCTAGTCTCGCCGATGGGGTGCTGCTTTTGCCCGAAGCTTTCCCTGGCGTACCGGCCCCTGCCCAGCCTACTCTGTTCCGCGCCGCCGCCGCCCATGCCGCTGCGCATCTGCTGTTTGGCGCCGGAAGACAACCGGTCGGCACGCTGAAGCCGCTGCAGATCGTGCTGACCGGGCTGGTAGAGGATGCGCGGGTAGAGACCCTGATGCTTCGCCGATTCCCAGGCCTCCGGCGGCTTTGGGCGCCGTTCCACGTCGCGGAAGCGGAAGGCGGTACCGCACCTGTGCTGCTCGCCCGGCTGGCGCGCGGTTTGTTCGATTTGGGGTATGCCGACTCCCACGGTTTCGTCGCCAAGGGGCGCGCGCTGTTCGCTGAGGCGAACCTCAGCGACCCGGCGATTAGCCGGCGGATCGGTGGGCTGTTGGGCAACGATCTCGGTCAGATGCGGGTGCAGTTTAATCCCCGCAACCATGTCGTGGAGCCTGCTTATCGCGACGACAATCTTGGCCTATGGGATTTCGAAGACCAGACGGAAGCGGCGCCCGACCTGATCGAGATGATGGTCGAGGCAGCACGGATGCGCCAAGAGGCCGACGAAGGCCGCGCCGACCCGAAGGGCACTCCGTCGGAGACAACCGCGAGGGCCCGGCCGGTCTCAGCGGCGCCATCTGACGAAGGGCTAATGCTCGCGCGCTACTCGGAATGGGACCGCGTCCAGGGCGTCGAACGCGCTGATTGGACCACCGTGAGGGAAGTGCCGGCACGTCATGGCGATCCACGCCGAATCGATGCCTTGCTGGACGGTGCAGCCAACCTACGCGCGCGCATCGACCGGCTGGTTCGCGCCGCGCGTGCCGGCCGGCCGCAGCGGCTCCGCCGCCTTCCGGAGGGTACCGACCTCGATCTCGACGCGTTGCTGGAGAGCGTACTGGCCGAAGCAGCCGGCGAGATGCCCGACGAGCGGGTGCATCGCGCCACAGCGCTTCGCGCCCGCGATCTTGCAACCCTGGTGTTGATGGACGTGTCGGAGTCGACCCGCGACGGTGGCGTGCTGGAGACCGAGCGGCTGGCGGTCGCCCTACTTGGCGAAGCGATGCAGCGCCTAGGTGATCTGTCCGCCCTACTCGCCTTCGCATCTAACGGGCGAGAGCGAGTCATGCTGACGAGGGTGAAGGACTTCGCCGAGCCATTCGGCCCGGCGGCGTGCAGCCGCCTCGCCGGCCTGGAGCCAGGCCTGTCCACTCGCCTCGGCGCGGCCTTGCGCCACGCGGGAACTGAAATCGCAGCCCAGCGCAGTTTTCGCCGACTGGTGTTGGTGCTCACGGACGCCAAACCGTGCGACATCGACGTACCCGATACCGCTGACTTGGTTGAAGACGCTCGCCGAGCCGTGCTGCGCCTGCGCGCGCAGGGCACTGACGTATTCGGCGTGATCTTCGGGCCTACAGGTCAGGAGAACGCCGC
>JAJZVE010000899.1 GCA_021845835.1 Pseudomonadota bacterium
GCGCCGTCATGCACCGACTGCCACGGCAGGCCCACCTGCAGGTCGCCGCCCTGGCCCTGCAGCACGCCGACCGTGCCGACGACGTTGTGCAACACCTTCGTGCCGGCGCCGAACGCGGCGTTGTCCACCGTCGCGCCGAAGTATTGCAGGTTGATCCAGTTCGCCACCACCAGCGGCGCGGTCAGGATCTGTTCCAGCACGCGGAAGCCCTCGTCCCGCCGCCAGTCGTAGCTGTGCAGGAAGGCGCGCCCGCCGAGATCGACGCCGCGCGTGCGCGCCCGCGGCGCGGCGATGAAGGCGGCGTTGCCGGCCAGCCCCCATTCCGGCCGCACCTGCGACCAGTCGCGGCCGCGCCGGGCAAGGCGCGCGGCGAGGCGCCGCCCCTGCCCCAGCCCGAGCCGCGGCGCCCGCTCCGCCCGCACGGTCGCGGAGGCGGTGTCGAGCCACGCGCGCAGGCGTGCGAGATCGTCGCGATGCGTCGCCGGCAGCGATGCGAGATCGTGCAGCGTGACCGCGTCGGTGGTGGTGTCGTGCAGCGCCGGCAGGAACCAGGTGTCGCCCGGCACGTCGATGCCGCGCCCGCGCAGGCCGGCGCGCACGGCGGGATCGTTCAGCACCGCGGCGGCGACGCGGGCATTGGCCTCGCCGCCATGCCCGCCGCAGGCGCCGCAAGCGAGGCCGGCGGCGTGCGGATTGTTCGCCGTCGTGCTGCCATGCCCGACCAGCAGCACGATGCGGGCGAAATCGCCGGTCAGCGACATGCCGCGCAACGCCGCCTCGGCCAGCGCCAGCCGGTCCGCCGCGGCAATGCCGGTGCGCCGCCCGCCGACATCTTCGGGCGCCAGCGCAGGTGCCAGCCGGGTGGTGATGGCGCCAGCCAGCGGCGATGCGCCCGGACGGGTCAGCGCCAGCGCGTTGCCGGCGAGTTTCGCCGCGAACACCAGGCCCGTCGTCTCCACATAGGAGAACGAGGAGATGGCGGAGGACCTGAACGCCTTCCACGCCTTCGCCGCAAGCCGGCGCAGGCGTTGCCGCCGGCCGATCGCGGCGGCCTCGGCGGGCGAGGCGCCGACGACCGCGTCACAGACGATGTGCCGTGGCGCCAGCAGCACCGGACACTGGGCCGCGCCGTGCGCATGGCCGAACGGAACATGCTCGATCGGAAAGCCGAAGAACCCGGCGAAGCCGATCGTCTCGACCGCAGGCGACGCGGCTTCCAGCGCGCGGCGATACGGTTCCGAGCGCACGTCGATGCAGAACGCGGCCTGCACCGCCTTGCGCGACGCGGCCGACATCGTCGCGGGCTTGCTCAGCCGCGCGATCAGGTCGCGCTGCAGGGCATGTTCGTAGGCGTCCTGCAGCGCGCAGTCGATCAGAAGATCGGCGTCGGGCCGGTCAATGTCCGTTGTCGCCATCGCGGTCGTCGCCGTGCGCCAGGCGCGGCGGAATGCCGCGTCCTGCCGATGTGGCCGGAACAGCGCCGCATCCCAGGCCAGCCGGATCGCGAGCAGGTCGCGCAGCGAGGTGTCGGCATCGCCGTGCAGCGCGCGCGTCCAGGCCAGGTGCCGCGCATAGGCGGCCCAGCCGCCGATTCCTGCCAGCGCGCGATGCAGATAGACCTCGACGGCGCCGGCCGGCAGGTCGAGCAGCGCCAGGGCAGACTCGATGGCGGCATCGGCATCGTCCGGCAGCGCGGCGAAACCTGCGCGCAGGCCGTGCAGCCCCAGCGCGTCGGGCGCGCGATCGTGCTGCGCCATCGCCCGCCACGCCTGAAACAGCGGCCGGTCGCGCCAGGGCAGATGCCAGGACGCCTGGCCTTCGTCCCAGTAGGCGGCGCAGAATTTCCCGATCTCGTCGCGCAGCGCCGCCGCCATGCGCGTGCCGCGCATGCGGTCCAGCACCTCCGCGACCGTCGTCGCGAGCGGCGACGGCGGCGGCGTGTCGGCCGCCAGCGCCTGCCGCAAGGCCGACGGCGTGAGCGCGTCCGGGCGCGCGGCGTCGAGATCGGCCGCGGTCATCCGCCCCGATGCCAGGGCGGCGCGGTAGAAGGCGCGCGGCATCACCATGCGCGCGCCGAGCACGCGGCCGGCCCGCGCCGCCGCCTGGGCGAAGGACTCGCCGCGATAGCCAAGGAACGGATTGACGGCGACGAAGTCCCGCAGCCTCCAGACCGGCGCGATGCGGTCGCAGGCGGCGCGCACGGACGGCGCATAGGCAACGGGCGCGGTGGTCTCGCTGACGGCAGCTTCTTCCGGCGCCGGCAGGGTGGTGCAGGATGCGTGATCCATGATGCCCTCGCTCAGATCCGCGCGCCGCTTGCGGGCAGCGGCCAGAGATGCAGGAGAATCCGGTCGGCGAGGCGGCCGAGATACAGCCCGTTCAGCAGATGCACATAGGCCGCCTGCCACCGGCGCGATCCGGCGCGCGCGGGCAGCAGGCTCTGCAGCAGCATCACCGCGCCGAGCGACAGCACGACCAGCGCCGCCACGGCGAAATCGAACGGGCCGCGCAGCGGCTGCGGCGCCGGCACGGCACCGGCGCACAGCCATGCGGCGCCGCGTTGCAGCGCGAAATAGGCCACGGCCACCAGCACGGCGACGCCGAGGCCGCGCGCCGCCGCGGGCCAGCCCGGATGCGCGCCGAGCGCGGCGGACAGCAGCTGCGCCAGCCCCATCATCATGACCGCACCAAGCGCGAACACGCCCGGCGATTGCAGAAGGCTTTCGCCGAAACACGCGGCGACCGCGACGGTGATGACGACGCCGAGCAGCAGCGCCGATCCCAGGATCGCCGGATGCGGCGGCGTTCCCGGCGCCGGCGCCCCGGCGGCGCGGGCGCGATCGACGACGCTGCCGGAGGCGAGGAAGGCATGCGCCTTGTAGAGCGAATGCGCCAGCAGATGC
>JAJZVE010000900.1 GCA_021845835.1 Pseudomonadota bacterium
CGCAGACGCGCCATCGGCGGCATGGTGGCGATCGACGCCTGGAACGCCTCCGTGCAGTTGCTGTTCCCGTGCGTGCTGAGGAAGGCGAAGCGCTGCTGTAGCGTCTCCTGACCGGTCGCGGCTGCCAGAGCCCGGGCTGGCAGAAACGACACGGCGGAAACGCCGGTAGCGACAAGCAGGATGTCTGTGAAGCTTTTGAGTACCCATCGTCTTTGCATCATGTCGGAAATCCTTGCGGCCTGGTGCTGCCGGAATGAGGATAGATACGGTCTGTGCAACGATGCATCGTTGCGGCAACGCGCCGGCGATCCCGGGCCCACTTGCATGATGCGCTACTCACGATCCGCGCGCCGCCTCCTTCGCGAGGCGGTCGAACCCTTCCGCCATGGCGGCAAAATCGAGGTCAGCGGCGGCGATGTTGGCCAAAAGTTCCTTGGCCTGCCCATGAGGACCGAACACATACACCCAGGAGCTATGGGTGATCTTCGAGACCGGATCGGGCGAATTCGGACTGGAGGGCGCCTTGTACTCGAAGTAATAGCGCTTGGACAAGGCAGCGAGCGCCTCCGGAGTGCCGCGCAGCCCATCGATCTCGGGCGGTGGGCCGAAGTTCGCGAGGTAGTGCTTAAGGCGCGGCAAGGTGTCGTAGGTGAGATCGATGGTGATGAAGAGCACGCGCATCTCCTTTGCGAGCGGTCCCATCCTCTGCAGGATCACCGCCATGTTATGCATGGTGAGCGGGCAGACGTCCGGGCAGCGCGTGAAGCCGAAATAGGTCACCACCACCTTGCCGCGATAGTCGCCGGCGGTGACGCGCCTGCCGTCGGAACAGCGGATCATGTTGAAGGCGAGAGCAGGAAGGCTACCTCTGATATCCGATCCCGGCGGGAAGACGGCACGGGCGAACGGCGGGCCGGCGAGCGAAACGGCGCCGGCGCCGATCAAAGTACCGAAGCGCCGGCGCGGCAGGAGAGCCGCTCGGTTCATGATGGCTGTTTTCCCATCGACTCGTTGCTGATCACCGTCGAGTCACGAGCCCGCGATGACGGGGGCAGGATTTCTGTCGATCGCAACTGCACTGTGACCCCTGGACCGGCTTCCGTCAGCATCCGTGCCGCCGTTGTGGCTGACCGGTAGAAGCGCGGTCCGATCCCATCGCCTGGCCAACCATCGCCGATCCCGCAAGATACCGCTCCGGATCGCTTTCGAAGGCATCCCGATTCTCGCGACTCTCGAAGTAGTACGCGTGATTTTGATAGACGGCGGAGACGGCGGAACCTGCTGGCAACGCATGTCGACTGACCGGATCGACCGTGTTTCCTGGGCCTGCGCCCGGTTCAGCCGGCTGGCCGGTACCACTCTGCCCGCGGTTGGCACCCATCGAACGCCCCATACCGCAACCGCCCATGCCGCCGCCACCTGTGCCCATGCGGGTAAACAAGAGGACACCCCCGACCGCCAACGCGATCCAGGTCCAGTTCTGAGCTAACCAGTTCATTTCCGTACTCCTTCTCTCAAGTTACCGGCGGGATCCGCCGTCATTCTGTAGGCCTGACCATCTTTCGCAGCAGCGCGATGCTCGCCGGGGCATCCCACTGCACCGGCCCTTCGACCCGTCCCACCATGCGGCCCTGGCGGTCGATGATGACCGTGGTCGGGACCCCCGGTGCCTTCAGCGCGACTACGAAGCGCCCATCCGGATCGAGAAGGACCGGCAGATGCGTGATCCGATTCTCGCGATAGAATGCCGTAACGACCTTGCGTCCCCCGGTATCGATCGAGATCGGCAGGACCGCGATCCGGTCCCCCGCCACGGTTTCGGCCAGATGATCGAGAGCCGGCATCTCGGCCTTGCACGGCAGACACCAGGTCGCCCAGAGATCCAGCACGATGCCATCATCGCCGCGATAGGCGGCAAGCGTGCGCGACTGCCCCGCGCCGGTCGTGAACGGCACCGTCGGCGCCGGTTGCGGCGGGATCGGCCGTCGCACGACCTGCGCCAGCAGCGGCAAGGTGCGCGCCTGCGCCGGCACGGCGAGACCGCCCAGCAGCCCGGCGCCGAGACCAGCCAGCGCGCCCCGTCGGCCCATCCGGCGCACCAGCGGCGACCCGATCGATTGGATTGAAGAGACCATTCCGGTTTCTTGCTCATTGCTACGCGACGCATGTTCCGCCGTCATTCGCGTCTCCCGCCGGTCGTGACCCGCGGTGGCCCGGCCGCCTTGGCGAAGGCCTGCATGACCGCGCCCGCCGTCAGCAGATCGGGCAGCTTGATCCCTTGGGGCGCGCCCGGCCCATAGACCACGTCCAGCGGCACGCCGTAACGACCGAAATTTTGCAGGTAAGCGGTGACCGCCGGGCTCGGCCGCGTCCAGTCGGCACGCATCGCCAGCACGCCGGGCGCGCGCAGCCGCGCAGCCACCGGATCGCGGTCAAGCACCGTCAGTTCATTGACCTTGCACACCAGGCACCAGGCTGCGGTGACATCGACGAACACGATCCGCCCGCGCGCCACCTCGGCCACGATCGCCGTCCGATCGAACGGTCGCCACGGCTCGGCGCCGTACCGGGCAAGCGACGTCGCCCCGGCCTCCGGCGCGCGGGGCAGCATCGCCGCCACAGCAACCGCGGCGACCACCAGCGCTCCGGCAAGCCCGCCGGTCAGGTACCGCGCCAGCCCGGCGTAGCGTCGCGCGGCCAGCACCGCCAGCAATCCCACCGCGGCCCCGCCGACCAGCAGCGCCTGTGTGCCGCCGCCGACCCGGACCAGCACCGACAGTAGCCACAGCGCGGTGCCAAGCAGCGACAGACCGAAGACCGCGCGCAGCCCGACCATCCACCGCCCGGGTCGCGGCAGCAGCGAAACAAGGCGCGGCACGGCGGCGCCGAGCAAAT
>JAJZVE010000901.1 GCA_021845835.1 Pseudomonadota bacterium
GATCCCGGACGCGCAGGCGGCCTATGAATCGGCGCTGACCATGCTGCCGGCGGTGCTGGCGGGGACCAATTTCGTGCTGCACACGGCCGGCTGGCTCGAAGGCGGGCTGGTCATGGGGTATGAGAAATTCGTCATGGACGCCGACCAGGCGGGCATGCTGCAGACCATGATGGGCGGCATCGACCTGTCGGAGAACGGGCAGGCGATGGACGCGATCCGCGAGGTCGGGCCGGGCAAGCACTTCCTGGGCTGCGCCCACACGCGGGCGAATTTCGAGACCGCGTTCCACACCTCCGCGCTCGCCGACAACAACAGCTTCGAGCAGTGGGACGCCGAGGGGCGGCAGGACCAGGCGCAGCGGGCGAACGCGCAATGGAAGCGGCTGCTGAACGAATACGAGGCGCCACCGATCGACCCCGCGACGGACGAGGCCCTGATCGACTATATGACCCGGCGGAAGGCTGCCTTCCCCGACTCCAACGTCTGACCCCACCCCATTCCGGAGACCGCCCCGATGGCCGACGACGATCTCGACCTGAACAGCCTGAGCGACGAGGACCTCGTCGGGCAGATGCACGACGACCTGTATGACGGGCTGAAGGACGAGATCGAGCAGGCGGTGAACATCCTGCTCGGCCGCGGCTGGACGCCCTATGACATCCTGACCCAGGCGCTGGTGGAGGGGATGCGGATCGTCGGGGTGGATTTCCGCGACGGCATCCTGTTCGTCCCCGAGGTGCTGCTGGCCGCCAACGCCATGAAGGCCGGCATGGCCATCCTGCGCCCGCTGCTGGCCGAGACCGGGGCGCCGAAGATCGGCAAGATGGTGATCGGCACCGTCAAGGGCGACATCCACGACATCGGCAAGAACCTGGTGGCGATGATGATGGAGGGCGCC
This sequence comes from Pseudomonadota bacterium, assembly GCA_021845835.1. The sequence goes on from JAJZVE010000901.1 coordinate 899, forward strand.
GGGTTCGAGGTGATCAACATCGGCATCAACAACGCCGTGGAGAACTACCTGGCCGCGATCGAGGAGCACCAGCCCGACATCATCGGCATGTCGGCGCTGCTGACCACGACCATGCCGTACATGAAGGTCGTGATCGACACGCTGAAGGAAAAGGGCATCCGCAACGACTACATCGTGCTGGTCGGCGGCGCGCCGCTGAACGAGGCGTTCGCGAACGCGATCGGCGCCGACGCCTATTGCCGCGACGCCGCCGTGGCGGTGGAGACGGCCAAGCAGTTCATGGCGAAGCGCCAGGGCTCGGCGCTCGCCGGCGCCGCCGCCCAGCACTGAGGCGCAGGGAGGGCGGCGATGCGGGTCGAGGATGCCTTTCCGGCGCGCGGCGTCGCCCGCCCCGCCCTGTCGCGGCGGTCGCTGCGGCTGTGGAGCGTGCGGCACGCGCGGGCGCTGCACGCGCTCTATCGCGGGGTGGAGCGGGCGCTGCGCGCGGCGCACCCGCTGTTCGCCCGCATCGGCTACGCGCGGCTGGAACGGCCGGTGGCGGGGGTCGAGCGCGCGGTCAAGGCGGCGCTGTTCGACTGCCGCATGTGCGGGCAATGCGTGCTGTCGGCGACCGGCATGTCCTGCCCGATGAACTGCCCGAAGGGGCTGCGCAACGGCCCCTGCGGCGGCGTGCGCGACAACGGCCATTGCGAGGTGAACGCCGACATGCCCTGCGTGTGGGTGAAGGCCTATGAGGGCGCGGTGAACATGGACGCGGTCGCGCTGCTGGGCACGGCGCGCACGCCGCTCGACCACCGCAAGGCGGGGCGGTCTTCCTGGCTGGAGGTGGCGCGCACCGATGCTGCATCCTGACGATATCGGCCCGGCGCCCTGGGCGCCGCTGCCGCCGCTGCCCGGCCATGTCTCGCGCGGGCGGCTGGAGCGGGTGCTGCGGCGCGGCGAATTCGCCGTCACCGCCGAGATCAACCCGCCGGATTCCGCCGACCCGGACGAGATCGAGCAGCGGGTGAAGCCGTTCGAGGGCTGGGTGGACGCGATCAACGCCACCGACGGGTCGGGCGCGCATTGCCACATGTCGAGCATCGCCGTCTCGGCGCTGCTGCTGCGCATGGGCTACTCGCCGGTGACGCAGATTTCCTGCCGCGACCACAACCGCATCGCGATCCAGGGCAACGTGCTGGGCGCGGCGGCGCTCGGCGTCGCGAACATCCTGTGCCTCTCCGGCGACGGCGTGCAGGCGGGCGACCATCCGGAAGCCAAGCCGGTGTTCGACCTGGATTCGATCTCGCTGCTGCAGACCATCCGCACCATGCGCGACGAGGGGCGGTTCCTGTCGGGGCGCAAGATCACCGGGCCGCCGCCGGTGTTCATCGGCGCCGCCGCCAATCCGTTCGCGCCGCCGCATGATTTCCGGCCGCTGCGGCTGGCGAAGAAGATCGCCGCCGGCGCGCAGTTCGTGCAGACGCAGTATTGCTATGACATCCCGATGATGGCGCGCTACATGGCGCGGGTGCGCGACCTTGGCCTGCACGAGCGCTGCTTCATCCTCGCCGGCTGCGGGCCGCTGGCGTCGGCCAAGGCGGCGAAGTGGATCCGCGCCAACGTGGCGGGCGTGCATATTCCCGACGCGGTCATCGCGCGGATGGAGGGGGCGAAGAACCAGCGCGCCGAGGGCAAGCGCATCTGCGTGGAGATCATCCAGCAGTTGCGCGAGATGCCGGGCGTCGCGGGGATTCACCTGATGGCCTACAAGCAGGAAGAGTCGATCGCCGAGATCGTGCACGAGAGCGGCGTGCTGGCCGGGCGCACGCCCTGGCACCGCGACCTCGTGGCGCAACTGCAGGCGGTCGAGACGCAAGGGGCGGCGTAGGGCGCCGGGAGAGAGACGCAATGACCGAGACGATCATCACATCCGAAAAGCGCGAGGTCGTGCTCGGCTTCGAGCGGCGCTTCGTCATGATCGGCGAGCGCATCAACCCCACGGGGCGCAAGCTGC
>JAJZVE010000902.1 GCA_021845835.1 Pseudomonadota bacterium
GCCTCGACCCGGGGAAGATAGGGCCGGGGCGCGAATAGCGCATCTGCGGAGAATGCGGCGGCGCCCGCCGCGCTCAAGCTTGACTTCCGGCGGGCGTTTCAAGATATGGGCATCGCGGCGTCCCGACGCGGCGCGCATCCGGCGCGCCGGCAGGCGGCCTCCGGCTCCGGCGCCGCACTGGAAGCATATCCGATTTGACCGACACCGTACCGCTGCACGACCACGCCGCCGACACCCCGGCGGACGCGCCGTCGCCCGCCGAACCTGCCCCCGCGCCGGACGACGCCGCGGCGGACGGGTTCGCGTCGCTCGGCCTGTCGGAGCCGATCCTGCGCGCCGTCGCCGAGATGGGCTACCGCGAACCGACGCCGATCCAGGTGCAGGCGATCCCCACGGTGCTGATGGGCCGCGACGTGCTCGGCGTGGCACAGACCGGCACCGGCAAGACCGCCGGCTTCACTCTGCCGATGCTGGACATCCTGTCCGGCTCGCGTGCGCGCGCCCGCATGCCGCGCAGCCTGATCCTGGAGCCGACGCGCGAACTGGCGCTGCAGGTCGCCGAGAATTTCGTCAAATACGGCAAGTACCTGCGCCTGACGCACGCGCTCATCATCGGCGGCGAGAGCATGTCCGACCAGAAGGACGTGCTGGCGCGCGGCGTCGATGTGCTGATCGCCACCCCCGGCCGTCTGCTCGACATGTTCGAACGCGGCGCCATCCTGCTGTCCGACGCCAGACTGCTGGTGATCGACGAGGCGGACCGGATGCTGGACATGGGGTTCATCCCCGATGTCGAGCGCATCGTCGGCCTGCTGCCGGCCAACCGGCAGACGCTGTTCTTCTCGGCGACGATGGCGCCGGAAATCAAGCGGCTGGCTGACGCCTTCCTGCAGAACCCGAAGGAAATCTCGGTGTCGCGGCAGGCCAGCGTCGCCACCACGATCATCCAGAAGTACACCCTGGTCGCCGAGCACGACAAGCGCGAGGCGCTGCGCCGCCTGGTGCGCAGCGAGGACGTGCAGAACGCGCTGATCTTCTGCAACCGCAAGCGCGACGTGGATGTGCTGTACAAGTCGCTCACCCGGCACCATTTCAGCGTCGGCGCGCTGCACGGCGACATGGCGCAGCCGGTGCGCTTCGCCACCCTGGAACGCTTCAAGGCCGGCGAGGTCCGCCTGCTGTGCTGCAGCGACGTGGCGGCGCGCGGCCTGGACATCGGCGGCCTGTCGCACGTGTTCAACTTCGACGTGCCGGTGCATGCCGAGGACTACGTGCATCGCATCGGCCGCACCGGCCGCGCCGGGCGCGAGGGCCGCTCCTTCACGCTGGCGACGCCGGACGACCGCATCGCCGTGGAGGCGATCGAGAAGCTGATCGGCGGCCCGATCGAGCGCATCCAGATCGAGGGACTGGACCCGGCCGAATGGGCCGAGGATGGCGGACGCCGCGGACGCGGGCGGGGCCGCGCCAGGGCGCCGGCCAGATCGAAGCCGGAGACGGCAAAAGCCAGGCCGGAAACGCCGAAGGCCCCGGAAACGCCGAAGGCCAGGACCAGGGCGGAAGTCCCGCCGGCCGCGGCCGAAGCGCCGCCGGCCAGGGTCGAAACACCGAGAGCGAAGGCCGAGCCGAAGCCCGTCGCCGCGAAACCGAAGCCGGACGTCGCCCGGCGCGAATCGCCGCGACGCGAGTTGCATCGGCGCGAGGACGATCTCGGCCCGGCCGTGCTCGGCTTCGGCGACGAGGTGCCGGCCTTCATGCTCATCCCCGCCCGCCGGCCGCGCGGCGCCGCCGCCCCCATCGCCGAACCCACGGAAGTCGAAGCATGAACGAAGCGTCCAACGCCGAAAAACGCCGCCTCGCCGCCTTCACCTGGTCCGACCCGCTGCTGCTCGACGCACAGCTTGAGGAGGACGAGCGCGCGATCCGCGACGCCGCCCACGACTACTGCCAGGAAAAGCTGTTCCCGCGCGTCCTGCTGGCGCACCGGCACGAGCGGTTCGACCGCGAGATCATGACCGAGCTTGGCGCCCTCGGCTTCCTCGGCGCCACGCTCGACAGCCACGGCTGCGCCGGCGCGAGCTATGTCAGCTACGGCCTGATCGCACGCGAGATCGAGCGCGTCGATTCCGGCTATCGCAGCGCCTTCTCGGTGCAGTCCTCGCTGGTGATGTTCCCGATCTGGGCGTTCGGCTCGGAGGCGCAGAAGGACCGCTGCCTGCCGAAGCTGCGCAGCGGCGAATGGGTCGGCTGCTTCGGCCTGACCGAACCGGATGCCGGCTCCGATCCCGCCTCGATGCGTACGCGCGCCAAATCCGTCGATGGCGGCTTCGTGCTGAACGGCTCGAAGACCTGGATCAGCAATTCGCCGATCGCCGACGTGTTCGTGATCTGGGCCAAGGACGACGCCGGCGACATCCGCGGCTTCATCCTCGAAAAGGGCATGGCCGGGCTGACGGCGCCGAAGATCGAGGGAAAATTCAGCCTGCGCGCCAGCATCACCGGCATGGTGATGATGCAGGACGTGTTCGTGCCGAAGGAAAACATGCTGCCGGGCGTGAAGGGGCTGCGCGGCCCGTTCTCCTGCCTCAACAACGCCCGCTACGGCATCGCCTGGGGCGCGCTGGGCGCGGCCGAGTTCTGCTGGCACGCGGCGCGCGACTACACGATGCAGCGCATGATGTTCGGCCGGCCGCTGGCGGCCACACAACTGATCCAGAAGAAGCTCGCCGACATGCAGACCGAGATCACGCTTGGCCTGCAATCGGTGCTGCGGCTCGGCCGGCTGCTCGACGAGCACAAGGCGGCGCCGGAGATGATCAGCCTGTGCAAGCGCAATTCCTGCGGCAAGGCGCTGGAGATCGCCCGCACCGCGCGCGACCACCACGCCGGCAACG
>JAJZVE010000903.1 GCA_021845835.1 Pseudomonadota bacterium
GCGAGGAACGCGCCGACGCGCTCGGCTATAATATCCGTCTGTTCAAGATCGCGGCCATCGCGCTCTGCGGGGGAATTGCGGGGCTTGCCGGGGCGATGCAGACCACGTTCCTCGGTTTCGTCCCGCCAAATTCGATTCAGCTCGAGATGAGCGAGCGGCTGCTGATCATGGCGCTGATCGGCGGCACCGGCGCCCCGGCTGGCGCGTTCGTGGGCGCCGCCTTCTACGTCATCCTGGGGGACCTGCTGTCGGCGATCTGGCCGCGCTGGATGATCCTGATCGCCGTGCTGCTGATCGGCATCGTGCTGTTCCTGCGCGACGGGCTGTGGGGCGGCGTGACCCGTGTCCTGGCCGCGTTGCGCGACCGTCGCGCCGCCCGCCGCGGCAAGGAGGCGGCGCGTGCCTGAGCCGTTGCTTGCCGCCACCGATATCGGCCTGCGCTTCGGGGATTTCCGCGCGCTCTCCGGCGTGGCGCTGCGGATTCCGGCCGGGCGCATCCATGCCATCATCGGCCCGAACGGTGCCGGCAAGACGACGCTGTTCAACGTGCTCACCGGCCGCTTCGCGCCCAGCGAGGGCCGCATCAGCCTCGCCGGGCGGGACGTGACGCGCCTTCCCGCCCATCGGCGCGTGCATCTGGGCATGGCGCGGTCGTTCCAAGTCACTAACATCTTCCAGCAGCTCACCGTGCGCGAGAATCTGCGTCTCGCCGTCCAGGCGGCCCGGCGCGGCGAGCCGTGGGTGTTCTGGCGCGGCGTGGCGGCCGGCGAAATCGCCGGAGATGTGGCGACATTGCTGCAGGCCACGGGGCTGGAGCGGCGCGCGGACGAACGGGCGGGCGACCTGTCGCACGGCGCCCAGCGCGCACTGGAGATCGGCATGGCGCTCGCCTCCGACCCGCGCCTGCTGTTCCTCGACGAGCCGCTGGCCGGCATGGGCATCGACGAGATCCACCGCACCAAGGAACTGATCCGCAGCCTCGCGCCGGCCCGCACCGTGGTGCTGATCGAGCACAACATGCCGGTCGTGCTCGACATCTCCGACAGCATCACCGTGCTTGCCCAGGGGCGCATCATCGCCGAGGGACCGCCGGCCGCCATCCGCACCAATCCCCTGGTGCGCGATGCCTATCTGGGATCGGGACTGTGACGCCGCTGCTGGAGCTGGAGGATGTGCATGCCTGGTACGGCAAGAGCCACATCCTGCACGGCGTTTCGCTGACCATCGCGCCGGGCGAGACCGTCGCCCTGCTCGGGCGGAACGGCGCGGGCAAGACGACGACGATGCGCACCATCTCCGGCCTGCTGCGCCAGGTCGAGGGGCGCATCCGCTTTGCCGGCGAGGACCTGCGTGGCCTGGCGCCGCACCTCATCGCGCGCCGCGGCCTGTCCCTGGTGCCCGAGCATCGGGGCGTGTTTGCCGCGCTGACGGTGGAGGAAAACCTCCGCCTCGCCGAACGGCGCGGCTCGCCCTGGACGCTGGAATCGACGTGGCAGATGTTTCCGGCGCTGCTGGAGCGGCGGCGCACGCCCGGCGGCAAGCTCTCCGGCGGCGAGCAGCAGATGCTGGCCATCGCCCGCGCGCTGCTGCCCGGTCCGCGCCTGCTGCTGCTGGACGAGCCGACCGAGGGGCTGGCGCCGGTGATCGTGGAACGGCTGGTCGGCATCATCCGCACGCTCAAGGCCGGCGGCCTGCCGATGCTGCTGGTGGAGCAAAGCCTGGAGGTATGCCGCGCCGTCGCCGATCGCCATGCGATCATCGAGGAAGGGCGGATCGTCTGGACCGGCGACACGGCGGCGCTCGGCGCGGCGGACGACATGGTGCGCCGCTACCTGACGCTGGAGGAAGCATGAGCATGACGCAACGCTTCGCGGGTCGCGCCGCCGTGGTCACCGGGGCGGCGCGCGGCATCGGCGCCGCCACCGCCGCACGGCTGGCGGGCGAAGGCGCGGCCGTACTTCTGGTGGACCGCGAGCCGACGGTCACGGCGCGGGCCGAGGCGCTCGGCGCCCGCGCGCTGGTCGAGGACATCGCCGCGCCGGGCGCGGGAGAGCGCATCATGGCGGCGGCGCGGGACGCCTTCGGGCGGCTCGACATCCTGGTCAACAATGCCGGCATCACCGGCTCGCGCGCGCTTGCCGACTGCGACGATGCGGCGCTCGACCAGATCATCGGCACCAACCTGGTCGCGGTGCTGCGCGTCATCCGCGCCGCCCTGCCGCATCTGACGCGGCCGGGCGGGCGGATCGTCAATGTCGCCTCCGCCTTCGGGCTGGCGGGCTATCCCGCCTCCACGCCCTACGCCGCCGCGAAGGCGGGCGTCGCGCACCTGACGCAACAACTGGCCGCCGACCTCTCGCCGGACGGCATCATGGTGAACGCCGTGGCCCCCGGCCTGATCGAGACGGCGATGACGGCCGAGCGCCTGCATGGCGATCCGTATTTCCAGAAGGCCATGCTGCAGGCGACCCCGGCGCGCCGGCCCGGCCAGCCGGAGGAAGTGGCGGCGGTGATCGCCTTCCTGGCCTCTGCCGATGCCTCCTTCGTCTCCGGTCAGGTGATAGCCGTGGACGGCGGCTGGACAGTGGCGCGCCATCCGCCGCGCGATTAATTGCCGCCACCAAGGTGCGGGGCAGAAACTCGGCGGCAACTGCGGTGGCCCGAAAGTGGCCTCTGCCGCAGGCTGAGCGGTGGCTGCCGCGTAGCCGGCTTTTCTGGCGGATTCTCGGACCGGCTTTTATTCGAATCACGGCATGGCCGGCATCAGGGATGCCGGTCATGCTGACGGGGATGACGAAGCGCGATTGGGCGAGTACGCTGGAAGTGTTCGAGGCGGTGCAGTCAAGGAGGGGAAAGCCCGGACACGACGACCGTAAATTCTTTTAGGCG
>JAJZVE010000904.1 GCA_021845835.1 Pseudomonadota bacterium
TTAAGCGATATGCTTGGGCGGGCCTCGATCGAGCACCCGCGGTGACGGAGATAGGGGCGGGTCGCGTCGTTTCAAGTCCCCGTTGTTCGGCCGCGGCAATCGGTTCAGGCGAGGCTCTTGCGCATATAAGCATTCTCTGGTTTCATGCCGCGTCATAGAAAACGTGCCGGGATGGGAGCATGTTCGAGGCTAAGGCGGAGATGTTGAGACCGACCATCGGCAGGAAGTTCGCCCTGCTGTTCGCCGCCCTGATCCTGCTGGGCCTGGCGAACCAGTGGATCGTGCGGGCGGCGCTCGATCAGTTCGGCAAGCGGGTGGCCGTCGTCGATGCCAGCAGCTCGCTGCGGCAAGTGGGCAGGAGCGCCCAGATCGAGCTGTTGGAGCTGGACAGCGGCATCGACACCGGCACCGCCGAAATCGATTATCAGCTCGGACGCTTCGATAGGAGACTCTTCGCGCTGGAGAACGGCGGCAGGATCGCCGGCCAGAGGCTGCCGAAACTGCCCGCCGAGCTGCAGCCGGAGTGGCTGTCGCTGCGCGATCAGTGGCACGCCTATCGCGATGAGGTCGGATCGATGGAGGGCCGGCTGAAGACGGGCGGGGATATCCGCACGGCCATGCTCGCCCTGGATGCCGACGACCGGCGTCTGGTCTCATCCACCCAGCGCTTCGTCGCCGACCTGATCGCGCACTACCGGAAGATAGATCGCGACACCATCGTCGGGATCTACTGGCTGGGCGTCGTCGATCTGCTCCTGATCCTCGCCTCCTTCCTGGCGATACGGGCGCATATTGTTCATCCCCTGCGCAAGCTCGCGGCCGCCAGCCGGGCAATCTCGGCGGGGGATTACGGCGCGCGTTCCGGCTATCGTTCGCGCGACGAGATCGGCCAACTGGCGGCGGCCTTCGACGACATGGCCGGAGCGACCGAGAGTCATGTCAAGCAGATCGAAAGAGACATACTCGAAATTCGACGGACCGAATCCGCCTTGAAGGAGCAGCAGGATCTGTTGCAGCAGTTCATGGAGGCCTCGCCGCTGGGCATGCTGATCGTAGACAGCGAACTGCGTCATCTCTCCGTCAATCAGGCGCTCGCGGAGATCAGCGGCGTACCGGTCGCGAGTCATGTGGGCATGACGCTAAGGGCGGTGCTGCCGCAGCTGGCGTCGACGGTCGAACCGTACTTCCGGCGGGTGCTGGACTCGGGCGAGGCGATCCGCGACCTGGAGGTGTGCGGCGAGTCTCCCCTCCATCCGGGCGAGCGCCGCTGCTGGCTGGCCTCCTATTTTCCGATCTTCTGCACCAGCGGCAAGGTCAGGGCGGTGGGCGGCGTGGTGCTCGACATCACCGAGCGGATCGAAACCGGCCGCCAACTGGCCTTGATGACCCGGCTCTACTCCCTGCTGAGCCGGGCCAACCAGGCGATCGCGCATATCCACGACATCGATGCGCTGTTCACCGAGATTTGCCGGATCGCGGTCCATGACGGCACCTTCGTGATGGCCTGGGCGAGCAGGCTGGAAGGGGAGCGGCTCTTGCCCCTCGCCCATTGGGGCCGGGACGAGGGCTATCTCGAACAGCTGGGCATCGTCGTCACCGATCCGGTGCGGGGCAGCGGTCCTTCCAGCGTCGCGGTCCGGGAGCAAAGAGCGGTGATCTGCAACGACATCGCCACCGATCCGATGATGGCTCATTGGCGCGAGGCGGCGCTGGCCAGGGGCTACCGCTCCTCGGCGGTGTTTCCGCTGGCGCAGGGCGGGCAGGCATTCGGCGCCTTCACCCTCTACGCCGAGTCGTCGCAGGTTTTCTCCCCAGAGGTGCTGAGCTTGCTGCAGGGGCTGTCCTGGGACCTGTCCTTCGCCCTCGATGCCTTCCGCGAGGCCGAAATGAGGCGAGTGGCGGAGACCGGCCTGAAAAGGCTCAACGAGGAACTGGAGTGGCGGGTGACGGAGCGCACGCGCGAGCTGGAAGCGGCCAATCGCGAGCTCGAATCCTTCAGCTATTCGGTCTCGCACGACCTGCGCGCGCCCTTGCGCGCCATCGACGGCTTCAGCCAGATCGTGCAGCAGCGTTATGCCGGGCAACTGGACGAGGCGGGGCGGGGCTATCTCGACCGGGTGCGCCGCGCCAGCCAGCGCATGGGCGAACTGATCGACGATCTGCTGAAACTGGCCAGGATCAGCCGCGGCGAATTGCGCCGCCAGGACGTCGATCTGAGCGGCATCGCCCAGGCGGTGATCGAGGATCTGCGCCGGGCCGAACCCGAGCGCGAGATCGACTGCCAGATCCAGCAAGGATTGGGCGCTTACGGCGATCCCGGCCTGCTGCGGGTGGTGCTGGACAACCTGATCGGCAATGCCTGGAAATTCACCCGCCACAGCAAGGATCCGAATATCGAGGTCGGGAAGATTGAGCATGATGGAGAAATGGTATATTTCGTCCGCGACAACGGCGCCGGCTTCGACGCTGCCTATGCAGACAAGCTGTTCCAGGCGTTTCAGCGCTTGCACCAGGAGAGCGAATTCGAGGGCACGGGCATCGGTCTGGCCACCGTGCAGCGGGTGATCCGACGGCACAAGGGATTGATCTGGGCAAAGGGCGAACCGGGCCGGGGTGCCAGCTTCTACTTCACGCTGCCGCAGCGCCAGGGGGTACGGACTTGACGGAAGCGGAGCGTCAGCGCGAGCCGCAAGCGAAGCAATCTTGTCTTGGGCATCTTGACTGAATGATGACGACGATCGAAACGGTTCTGCTGGTGGAAGACAATGCCGACGACGAGGAGCTCACCCGCCTCGCCTTCGAGGAAAACGCCATCGGCGCCGAGCTGGTGGTCGTGCGCGACGGACCGGAAGCGCTGGAATACCTGTTTTGCAGCGGCCGTTACGCC
>JAJZVE010000905.1 GCA_021845835.1 Pseudomonadota bacterium
GACCGACACCAGCGAAGCCGAGGCGGGGCGGGTCTGCGACCTGCTCGTCATCGGCTCGGGCGCCGCCGGTCTCGCCGCGGCGATCACGGCCCGGCGCAACGGACTCGACGTCGTCGTGGTCGAAAAGGAGCCGCATCTTGGCGGAGCCACGGCGGTATCCGGCGGCTGGCTGTGGATTCCCGGCAACCACCTCGCCGCGCAAGCGGGTCTTGCCGACACCACGGAGGCCGCACGACGCTATCTCCGCCACGAGGCCACGACCGCCTTCGATCCTGAGCGCGTCGATGCCTTTCTCGAAAACGGCCGGCGTATGGTGGAATTCTTTCAACGCGAAACGGCGGTCAGGCTGACCGCCGGGGTCAGGTTTCCCGACTATCACCCGGATGCTCCCGGCGGCAGCCAGGGTGGCCGGTCGATCGTCACCGAGGCATTCGACGGGCGGGAACTTGGCAGCAATCTTGCCAAGCTGCGCCGCCCGCTGCGCGAGACGACATTCTTCGGCCTGAACATCGGCTCCGGCTCCGAGGTCAACCATTTTTTCAACGCGACGCGCTCGATCCGCTCCGCCGCCTATGTCGCCTCGCGCATCGCCGCACATCTGCTGGACATGCTGCGCTACGGGCGCGGCATGCGGCTGGCGAACGGCAACGCCCTGGCCGCGCGCCTGGCCAAGAGCGCCTTCGACCTCGGCGTGCATGTGTGGCTTTCCGCCCCGGCCTTGAGCCTGCGAGTGGAAAACGGCACGGTGCGCGGCGCCGTCGTCAGGACGCCGGAGGGCGAGGTTCGAATCGGTGCCCGGCGCGGCGTCGTCCTGGCCTGCGGCGGGTTCTCACATGATGTCGCGCGCCGGAAACAACTGTTCCGCCATGCGCCGACCGGCACCGAACACAACTCGCCGAGCCCGGCCGGCATCGCGGGCGACGGCTTGCGGCTCGGCGAAGCGGTCGGCGGCGTGATCGAGACCGGACTGCCCAACGCCGCCGCCTGGATGCCGGTGTCGCTGGTCCGCTACCGCGACGGCAGCACCGGCGTGTTTCCGCATGTGATCGATCGTGCCAAGCCGGGCGTGATCGCCGTCACGCGCCACGGCCGGCGATTCGTCAATGAGGCGTCCCCCTACCACGATTTCGTGCAGGCGCTGGTGGCGGCGAACGCAGGCGAACGGAACGCCGCGGCCTTCCTCGTATGCGATCGGCGGACCATCCGGCGCTATGGCCTCGGCGGCGTGAAGCCGTTTCCGCTGCCGCTGCGGTCGCACATCAAGTCCGGCTATCTGTTCGCCGGCCGCACGCTGGCCGAGCTTGCCGCGCGCGCCGGCATCGATCCGGCCGGACTCGAGGCGACCGTGGCCGCCTACAACCCGCTTGCGGCCGAGGGGCGCGATCCGCAGTTCGGGAAGGGCGGAACAGCCTACAACCGGTTCCAGGGCGACCCCCGGCATGCCCCCAACCCGTGCCTGGCGCCACTGCGTCAACCGCCGTTCTACGCCGTCAGGATCGGCCCCGGCGACATCGGCACGTTCGCCGGCCTGAAAACGGACCGCTTCGGGCGCGTCCTGACACGCGATGGCACGCCGATCGCCGGTCTCTACGCGGCAGGCAACGACATGGCGAGCATCATGGGCGGGAGCTATCCGGGCGCCGGCATCAACCTCGGTCCGGCAATGACCTTCGGCTATATCGTCGGCTGCCACGCCGCGGGCATCGCCGGGTGATCCGCTTCGTGCGTCGCGATCCGGCTGGGGGACGAGGCGGCCGGCAAAGAATCGGAACATTGGAGCTGCGCCATGCTTGACGACCTGCTGCCGCGTCCATGTCTGACCGCGGAGGAAAAGCAGCTTCTCGACAGCGTGCGCACGCTTGCCCGCGAGCGGATCGAACCCCGCGCCGCCGGCCACGACGAGACGGCCGGCTTCCCCTGGGACAACATCGCCGACATCAACGCGCTCGGGCTCAACCGCATGTTCATTCCGTCGGAGTTCGGTGGCTACCCGCTGTCCTATACGGCATATCTGGCAAGCCTTGCCGCCATCTCCGGCGCCTGCGCCTCCACCGGGCTGATCTGGGCCACGAATTTCCATGCGGTGGCGCCGATCGTCACGTTTGGCGACGATCTTCAGAAGGCGCGGTGGCTGCCGGTGATCGCCGCGGGCGGCCTGGCGGCACTGGCGATCACGGAACCGGCCGGCGGTTCGGATGCGACCAGCATGACCACCCGGTTCGTGCCGCAGGATGACACGATCACCATCAGCGGCGGCAAGGCATTCATCACCAGCGGAGACGTCGCCGATATCTGCCTCGTGTTCGGGAAGTGGTCCGAGATCGGCGCCGGCCGCGCAGCCATCTCGGCAGTTGTCGTCGAGAAGGGATCGCCCGGCTTCGACGTGCTGCGCCGCGAGAACAAGATGGGGCACCGGGCGTCCAGCACCGTGGCGCTGCGCTTTGATGACTGCCGGGTCCCGCGGTCGAACCTGCTCGGACGCCCCGGGGAAGGCCTGCAGATCCTGCTGGCGACGCTCAACAAGTCACGTCCCAGCATCGCGGTGCATGCCCTCGCGATCGCCCGCGCCGCGCTCGGGGACGCGGTTGCCTACGCCAACCAGCGGCAGGTGCGCGGCAAGCGCATCATCGAGCACCAGGGCAACAAGTTTCTCGTCGCTGACCTGGCGACGGAACTCGTGCTCTGCGAGACGCTGCTGTGGACGCTGGCAGCGCAGGTCGATGCCGGCGCGACGGATATCGGGATTCACGCGGCCATGCTGAAGCTGCGGTCGGCCGATCTGGCCATGCGCATCACCACCGAGGCGACCCAGCTGTGCGGCGGCTACGGCTATTGCCGCGACCTTCGGCTGGAACGCCTGATGCGCGATGCAAAACTCCTGCAGATC
>JAJZVE010000906.1 GCA_021845835.1 Pseudomonadota bacterium
GCATCGCGCCATGCGTCATCGTCATGCCGTGATGCGGGCCGCCGCCCGTCGCCGCGTCCGTGTCGGCGCCGTTGGTCAGCCGGGCAAGCACCGCGCGGGGATCGCGGAAGGTGAAGTCCTGCAGCAGCACGATGACGTCCTGCGCATCGGCGCGCTGATCCTCCGCCGTCCGCACCACCAGCGGCGCGGCCATCAACGACTGTTCCTGCAGGCCATGATGCGAATGCATCCAGTGCGTGCCCGCCCGCGGCGCGAAGTCGTAGCCCTGGCCTCCGTCCGGCGGGATCAGCGATTCGAGGCCGGTGTTGGTCACGCCGTCCTGTCGCACCGGCGGGGTCTGCCCGTGCCAGTGGATGATGGTGGGCACGTCTGTCCGGTTGGCCAGGTCGACCCGGAAGCGCTGGCCCGGCGACAGCACCACGCCCGGCGTGCCGTCCGGTTGTCGCAGTCCGAACACGGAGGCAGGCTTGCCGGCGATGTCCAGGGTGCGACGCTCGGCGGTCAGCCGCAGCGGCGCGGACCCCGCTGCGCCGGCGCCTGCGGGGGCAACGGCAGCGGCGGCGGCAAGCGAGGCGGAGACGAGCAGGCCGCGTCGGGTGAGCATCATGGTCATGGCGGCTCCGATTTTCCGGTCGGCGGGGCGGGTGATCCGCACGCCGGGGGTGCGCCAGCGGTACAGCCAGCGCTTGGGCGATGCGTCATGCCGTTATCGTGACATGCGGCCGACCGTGTCGACCAGTTCCTCGATCTTGCGCCTCTGGTCGAGCGGATCGCCGGCGGCGAAGGCCCCCGCCACGCAATGCGAGACGTGGTCGCGCAGGATCTCGCCCTCGACCTTGTGCAGCGCCGCGCGGACGGCGCTGATCTGGGTCAGCACGTCCACGCAGTAGCGGTCATCCTCGACCATGCGCCGCAATCCGCCGACCTGCCCCTCGATCCGCCGGAGGCGTGCCGAAACCGACTTCTTCGTGGTGTCGCGCATGGGCAGCGCATATACCTAGTGGGGGTATCAACGTCAAGCGGGCCAGCATGCCGGCAGGCAGCGCCGGCCGGATGCTGGCTGCCGGCGTGGAACGGGGGAGGGGTATGCGCCGTTCCACCGGCGACGGCGCGCGGGACCGCGCCGCGCGAAGGAGGCAAGCCGCCGCGATGGCACCCGCCTGGATGCACGATCTTTCCATCGCCTATCTGGCGTTCGGCGCGCTGTGCGCGATCGTCATCGCCATCGACGTGATCCGCCATCCGCAGCACATGGGCATCATGAACGTGGTGTGGCCGGTCACGGCGTTGTTCGGCACCGGCTGGATTCTCTGGCAGTATTTCGCCTATGGCCGTCTCGCGACGCATGCCAGGGCGCATGCCGCCATGCAGACGCACGAGGACCCGCCGAACAGGCGCCTGACGCCGTTTCCGATCATGGTCGGCAATGGCGCGCTGCATTGCGGCAGCGGCTGCACGCTCGGCGACATCGCAGCGGAGTGGCTGGTGTTCGCCTTTCCGGCAATCGCGGTTGGCTTCGGCTGGCACGGCGTCTTTGGCGACCGCATCTTCGCGGTCTGGATCGTGGACTATCTGTTCGCCTATGCTTTCGGCATCGTGTTCCAGTATTTCACCATCGCGCCGATGCGCAACCTGTCCGTAGGCAAGGGCATCGTCGCCGCGATCAAGGCCGACACGCTGTCGCTGACCGCCTGGCAGGTCGGCATGTACGGCTTCATGGCCTTCGCCTATTTCGTGATCTTCCGTGACGGCTTCGGCGTGAAGCTGCGAACCGACACGCCGGAATTCTGGTTCATGATGCAGATCGCCATGCTGTTCGGCTTTGCCACCGCCTATCCGGTGAACTGGTGGCTGATCCGCGCTGGCATCAAGGAGAAGATGTAGCGACGCGGAACGCGCCGCCGCTCCGGGCGGCTTCCGGATTTTCGCCCCCGGTCAGCAGACCCGCGGCGGCGAGGCCGTGGCGCGCGGGGTGGCGCCTCAGACCACGTGATCGGGGCGCAACGCGCAGCGATGCGCGGTGTCCGCGGTCTCGAACTGCACGGTGGCGTGGCCGATGCCGAAGCGCTCGCGGACCTCGTGCGTGATCCGCTGCAGCAGGCCGCCATCCGCCGCCGCGTCCTCGCGCACCAGATGCGCGGTCAGCGCGGTTTCCGTGGTGCTCATGGCCCAGATGTGCAGGTCGTGCACCTCCGTGATGCCGGGCAGGGCGCGGAGGTAGTCGCCGACCTCATCCTGGTGGATGCCGGGCGGCACCGCGTCCAGCGACAGGTTCACCGAATCGCGCAGCAGCGACCAGGTGCCGACGACGATGACGACGCTGATCACGAGACTCACCGCCGGGTCGAGCCAGAGCCAGCCGGTGAGCATGATGATGCCGCCCGCGATGGCGACGCCGAGCGTCAGCAGCGTGTCGGCGACCATGTGCAGGAAGGCGGCCTTGATGTTCAGGTCGTGCTTGCGGCCGGACATGAACAGCAGGGCGGTGACGCCGTTGACCAGGATGCCGCCGGCGGCGACGGCCACGATGACACGCCCGCCCGCCGGTTCCGGCGCAATCAGGCGCTGGATCGCCTCCCACGCGATGCCGCCGGTGACCACCAGCAGGATGATGGCGTTGGCCAGCGCGGCGAGGATGGAGGCGCGGCGCAGCCCGTAGGTGTATTGGCCGCTCGGCCCGCGCGTGCCGAGCCAGGCGGCGAGCCAGGCGCCGAGCAGGCCGATCACGTCGCCCAGATTGTGCCCCGCATCGGCGAGCAGAGCGACGGAATGCGCGGAGATGCCCCAGAACGCCTCTGCCAGCACATAGGCCGTGTTCAGCCCCACGCCGATCGCGAAGGCGCGCCCGAAGCTGGCCGGGGCATGATGGTGGCCGCCGATGCCGTGG
>JAJZVE010000907.1 GCA_021845835.1 Pseudomonadota bacterium
GCCGAGCGCACCGCCGCCTGCGCGAGCGGCGGGAAGCCGTCATGCAGCGCCACCTTCACCGTCACCTGCTGCACGCCCCACAGCGCGCACAGCAGCACCACGACGGCGATCGCGCGGAGATCGAGATGGTCGTGTCGCTGCATGCCGTTCCTCCCGCCGCGATGCTGCGAAGCATGGCCGCCGCGCGCAAGCCGCGCCGACGCAGCCCCGGCCTGCATTGGCGAGTCGCGGCCGAAATGCGATGCTGCCGCCAAACGAGGAGAGCGGCATGACGCAGATCCGCCAGGGCGAACACACCCATTTCACCCGCGCCGAATTCGACGACCGCCGCGCCCGCACGGTCGCCGAGATGCAGCGCCGCGGCCTGCGCGCGCTGCTGCTGTTCCGCCAGGAGAGCATGTACTGGCTCACCGGCTACGACACGTTCGGCTACGTGTATTTCCAGTGCCTGGTGCTGACCGATGACGGCCGCCTCGCGCTGCTGACGCGCGCGCCGGACCGGCTGCAGGCGCGATTCACCTCGATCGTCGAGGACGTGCGCATCTGGGCCGACGGCGCCGACGCGCAGCCGGCGCGGGAGCTGCGCGCGCTGCTGCAGGACCTGGGCTGCGGTGGCGGCGTGCTGGGCGTGGAGTGGGACGCCTATGGCCTGACCGCCCGCAACGGCCAGTTGCTGACCGCCGCCCTGGCCGGGTTCGCGACCCTGGTCGATGGCTCCGACCTGATCTCCCGCCTCAGGCTCGTGAAAAGCCCGGCCGAGATCGCCCATGTCCGCCGCGCCGCCGAACTGGCCGATGACGCGCTCGCCGAGGCGGAGCGGCTGGCCGCGCCGGGCGCGTTCGAGGGCGACATCCTCGCCGCCATGCAGGGCGCGGTGTTCCGCGGCGGCGGCGACGATCCGGCGAACGAATACATCATCGGCTCCGGCGCCGGGGCGCAGATGTGCCGCTACTATTCCGGGCGCAAGCGCCTCGACGTGGACGACCAGCTGACGCTGGAATTCGCCGGCGCGTACCGGCACTACCACGCCTGCCTGATGCGCACCTTCCTGATCGGCCATGCCGATCCGCGCCTGCCCGACATGCACGCGGCCTGCGCCGAGGCGCTGCACGCGGCCGAGGCGGCGCTGCGCCCCGGCGAACCGCTCGGCGCGGTGTTCGACGCCCATGCCCGCACGCTGGACGCGCGCGGCCACAAGGCGCACCGGCTGAACGCCTGCGGCTACTCGCTCGGCACCACCTTCGCGCCGAACTGGATGGACTGGCCGATGCTGTATGCCGGCCAGGCGATCGAGGCGCAGCCGGGGATGGTGTTCTTCATCCACATCATCCTGTTCGACGCCGAGCGCGGCTTTCCGATGACGCTGGGCCGCACCTCGCTGGTGACGGAGACCGGGGCGGAGCCGCTGTCGCGCGCGTCGATCGAGCTGGTGCGGCGATAAGTTCTACGCGCCGGTGATGTCGGCGGCGCGGCAGCGTGCCACGCCCGCCGCCGCCATCGCCTGCCACGCCTTGGCCAGCGACCCCTCGGCGTCGATGCCGCGGCAGGCGTCCTCGATCACCACCGCCGCGAATCCGGCGCCGCGGGCGTCGATGGCCGAGAACCCGACGCAGAAATCCGTCGCCAGCCCGGCCAGGAACACGCGGCCGATGCCGCGCTCGCGCAGGTAGCCGGCAAGCCCGGTCGGCGTGCGGTCGGCCTCGTTGAACGCCGAGTAGCTGTCCACCGCCGGCCGGTAGCCCTTGCGCAGCACCAGCACCGCGTGGGGGATGTCCAGCCCGGCGACGAAGGCGGCGCCGTCGGTGCCCTGCACGCAATGGTCCGGCCACAGCACCTGCGGCCCGTAGGGCAGGGGGATCGTCTCGAACGGCGCGCGGCCGGGATGGGAGGAGGCGAAGGAGGCATGGCCCGGCGGATGCCAGTCCTGCGTTGCGATCACGTTCGCGAAATGCCGCGCGAGGCGGTTGACCAGCGGCACCACCGCCTGCCCGTCCGGCACGGCGAGGCGGCCGCCGGGGACGAAGTCGTTCTGCACGTCGATGACCAGCAGCGCGTCCGCCGCGCCCGGCCGGATGGCGGATGACAGAGGCATCGCGATGGTTCCCCCAGGGCAGAGGAACCCAACACGCCGCGCGATTGCGGCGCCGTCAAGCGGGAACCTGCCGCCCGAGGCCAGGATCAGGCCCGGGCCAGGATCAGGCCCAGGGCAGGATCAGGCTCAGGACTGGGCGTCCGGCGACACCACCATGCAGTGGCCGAGCCGCTCGCAGGCCTGCGTCGCCGCCTCGCGCGACAGGCCGATCAGCCGGGCGCGATACAGCGTGCCGCGCGCGAGATGCACGGGTCCGACATGCAGATGCGCCCTGGCCAGCAGGCCGTGCGCATGGCCCTTGGCCTTCTCCGCCGCCATGCGCGCCTGCGCCTCGCTGCTGAAGGCGCCGACCTGGATCGCCCAGCCGCCGGTGGCGGGGCCGGCGTTGCGCATCGGCAGCGTATCGGCATAGGCGTGCGGGATCAGGCGGAAGCCGCCGCCGGTGCTGTGGGCCGCGACCGGCATGACCACCGGCGTTGCCGGCGGCGGCGGGGCGGGCGGCGCCGGCAGGGCGGCCAGCTGCACCGCCTGCCGCGACCAGCCGCGGCGTTCATGCGTGTTCGACGCCAGCGCCACCGGCGCCCGCTCATGCCGCCGTTGCCGGCGCGGGCCGGGCGGGATGTTCACCGGGATCTGCAGCATGGCGTATTGCGCCGCCTGCGACGGGTGCAGCGGCGCCACCGAGATGACCGCGGGGCCGATATTGGCGACGTAGTGCCGTGTCTCGTCGGGCAGCGCCCGGTGCCGGTTCAGATAGTCGTCGAGCCGCTTCGGCCCGGCGTTGTAGGCGGCGA
>JAJZVE010000908.1 GCA_021845835.1 Pseudomonadota bacterium
CGGATCTGCTGCCCGATATCCGCCAGCCGAGCCATGTCCATCTCACGATTTGATCGTATTGGCCCATTTACACGAGGTATCTGGGGACGTAAACCCAGGATTAGATCAAATCACGGAGGGGCGTCTCATGATGTCCGGCTGCACCTCGGAGCCCGCCGCCGCCATCGCCCGGCGCTTCGCCATCCCTGGACGGCGTGCGCTGGTGACTGGGGGCAGCATGGGCATCGGCCGCGCGATCGCGCTCGGACTGGCCGAGGCGGGGGCCGATGTCGCGATCCACTATGCGTCCCAGGCCGACGCCGCCGCAGGCCGCCCTGCGGCTGCGGATGAGGTGGCGCGCGAGATCGCCGCCCGTGGCGTGCGGTCCCTGAGCCTGGCAGCCGACTTCCGGGAGGCCGGGGCCGCGCGCGGCGTGATCGAGGCCGTCTGCGTCGCGTTCGGGGGGATCGACATCCTGGTCGTCTGCGCATCGGTTCAGGCGCGCCTGTCGCTCAGCGCGGTGACAACGGCGGAGATCGCGCGCCAGACCGCGGTCAACCTGGCGGCGACGGTCGAGTTGCTGCAGGGCGCGCTTCCCGGGATGCGCGCGCGACGCTGGGGCCGCGTGCTGTCGATCGGCAGCGTCAACCAGACCCGCCCTGAGCCGGAGCTTGGCATCTACGCTGCGCTGAAGGCGGGCCAGCACACGCTGATGCTGAGCCTGGCGCGCGACGCCGCGGCCGACGGGGTGACACTGAACACGCTGTCGCCCGGGCTGATCGCGACTGAGCGCAACCGCTGGCGGCGCTCAGATCCCACCGCGTGGGCAGCCATCCAGCAAGCGGCGAACCCGATGGCCCGCGCCGGCACCCCGGAAGACATGGTCGGCGCGGCCCTGCTTCTGTGCTCCGACGCCGGCGGCTTCATCACCGGGGCGGATCTGCAGGCAACCGGCGGCGGCCATCTCTGAGGTTTTGGCGTGCCGGCAGGCGCCATCTGGCCCCTGGCGTGGTCCGCAACAGTGCTTTCTGCTTATCAATCCGGGGAGGAAATGCAGCAGATGACAGCCGTTTCGATGCTCGACGACCATCGGCTTACGCCCCGCCAGCGCTACGCCATCATCCTGGCTGCGCTCGGCGAATTCATCGACGGCTACGACCTTCTGGTGATGGGTGCGGCTCTGATCTTCCTCCGCCCGCAATTCCATCTCACCCCGTCCGAGATCGGATTTCTCGGGGCGGCAAGCTTTCTTGGCGCCATGCTCGGCATGCTTGTCTTCGGCGACATGTCTGACCGGCTGGGTCGGCGAGCCATCTTCATCGCCAATCTGCTCTTCTTTGTCGTTTTCTCGATCGCCTCGGCTTTCGTCACCTCGGTGCCGCAGCTCTTCATCGCCCGCTTTCTGGTCGGCATCGGGGTTGGTATGGACGTGCCCACCTCCACCGCCTACATCGCTGAGGTCTCACCCAAGACGCAGCGCGGCGCCCTCGCGGGCTCCCTCGTTAATTTCACCTGGGTCCTGGGTGCGCTCGTTTCCACTCTGATCGCGCTGCCGTTGATGCCGCTTGCGGGCGCCGACACCTGGCGGTGGATGTTCGCGCTGGCCGCGGTCCCGGCCGCTCTCGTCCTGATCGGCCGTCAGGCGCTGCCCGAATCACCGCGCTGGCTTGCCGCCCATGGTCGCGTCGAAGAGGCTCAGCAGGCACTTGCGACTTTCGGTATCACCGCGGACACCACCGCGATCACCGGGTTGAAGGCGCGTCGCGGCTCCTATGCCGAGCTCTTCCGCCCGCCATGGCGGGCCCGGACCCTTGCAGTCGCCAGTGTCTTTTTCCTCAACTGCATCTCGGGACCGCTTTCGACCATCGCCGCACCCTACGTATTGCGCACGGTTGGGGCACTCTCGGTCAGGGCGAGCCTCGGCTTCACCGCGGTTATCTGGTGCACGAGCCTGGCGGGCGTACTGACTAGCACGCTCTTGATCGACCGCATCGGCCGCCGTCGCCTCTTTTATATCGCCGCCATCCCGGAAGGCTGCGCCGCGCTCTTCATGGCGTTAGCCGGGCCCCACAGCCCCGCTTTTCTGATCGCCGGTTTCTTCGTATTCAGCTTCTGCAGTTGGCTTGGCCCGGCGGTGATCATTTGGGTGTGGGCGGGTGAGCTGTTTCCGACGCACCTTCGCGGCCGGGGCCAGGGCTTCTGCAACGCCATGTGCCGACTCGCTATCGCCATCAATATTTTCGCTATCCCCGTCGGCGTGGCAGGCATCGGATTCACCGCGACGATCGTTGTCCTGTCGATCCCTATCTTCGGCATGGCTTTCCTGGTCAGCCGCCTCGGGTTCCTTGATTCCGAAGGCCATAGCCTGGAGTTCCTGGCGGACAGGGAGGCCTAGTCTTACTGTGTCATAAAACACTTGACCGATTCGGCGTGGATTTGGCAGGGATAGAGACTCTCACTCGTGGAGGCGGGGTGTGGGTCTCGAATCCAGTGCTGGCGGTAGCGAATCACGGTTCGCCGCCTATGTCGAGGAGATTGCGTCGGCGCCTGGTCATGCCGATCGCGCGGCGCCGTTCCGATCGTATTGCGCGGGACTTCTGCTGCCCGGCGATCGCAAGAGCGTCGAGCCCATGGCCGCGCGCGTGCAGCCTGGGCGCGTGCAGGCGGCGCATCAGTCGCTGCATCACTTCGTGGCGAAGTCGGATTGGTCCGACGACGCGGTTCTTGCGGCGGTGCGGGCCCGCGTCCTGCCCATCATCGAGCAGCGCGACCCGATCCGGGCGCTCATCATCGACGACACCGGGATGCCGAAGAAGGGTAAGCACTCGGTCGGGGTGGCGCGGCAGTACTGCGGACAGCTCGGCAAGCAGGACAACTGCCAGGTCGCGGTGAGCCTATCGGCCGCCA
>JAJZVE010000909.1 GCA_021845835.1 Pseudomonadota bacterium
GATGCTGAACCCGTGCAACCGCTCACGGCCGGCCGGCCGGCCGGCGCCCCGGCACGGCAGCGAATGCAGGCCGCAGGGACCTGCCCGCGGCGCGGCGGAAGAAGCCGGGATTGGCGGCGATGCCCTGGGCCGCGTCGCCGATCAACGCGGCCACGGCCGGCGCCTCGCGCGACAGCCGCCACGCGGCCCGTTGCAGCGCCCGCTGCGCGCGTTCCGGATCCTGGCGTATTCTGCGCACCCGCCGCAGCGCGGTATCGACACAGCGCGCAGCGCCCGCGGACAGGTGCGGGCCGCGCAACAGGTCGCGCCCGCCCAGGATGGCGTTGCCGAGCCGCAGGATCGCCAGGCTGCCGTCGAAGGCGGAAATTTCCCGCTCGCCGGCCTTGTCCGCCCAGCGCACCAGCCTGAGCAGACGGTGATGGAGCCGCGCCCGCCAGATCGGCCGCGGCAGGGCCGCATCCGCGGCGGCGGCCATGTCCTGCAGCTCGTGGACCATCATCGTGATCAGCGTGTCCATCCGGCGTCGGGCATCGGCCGGATAGGCCACACGGAAGGCGATCAGCGCCACCAGAGGGGCGGCCACCACCGCCAGCGCCACCGAGACCGAGGCCCCCACCGTGCCGACCAGCGGATACGCCGGCTGCAGCAGCAGCAGCATGATCAGGTTGTAGTCGTAGCCGCCCTGCATGGTCCGCCGATGGGCCACCGGCCCGGCCCCCAGCAGGATGAACGGCATCGTCAGGACGACGAGGCCGACCCCGCTGCCGGCCAGCGGCCAGACCAGCCAGCGGCAGACCAGGGCAGCCGCCGCGCCGAACACCTGCCCCAGCAGGATGTCGCGCATGACGGCAGCCGGATTGTCGAAGGTCGAGAACAGCGAGATCATGATCGCGGTGCCGAGCAGCGTGTAGGCGCCGCCGCTCCAGCCGGTCAGCAGCCATCCTGCGCCCCCCAGCAGCATGGTGCCGGTGGCGCGGATCAGCGCGTGGCGCGCCCCGATCCAGTCGCGATGCAGGGGGACGATCCGGGGCGCCCTGGCGCGCTCGGTTCCCGGCCCGGCAACGCCAAGCTGGTCACGGAGCGGTGTCTGCAGCCGCACGATGACCTCGTTCAGCGCCGCGTGGCCGGCCGAGAGCGCCGCGGCCTGCCGCAGCGCCGCGATCACCTCGGCGGCCGGCGCCGCGTCTGCGAGGGCCTGCGCCACGCGCGACAGCGCCGCGCCGACCGCGGGATGCGGCGTGCGGGCGTCGGCGCTGCGCAGCCACAGCAGCGCCGAGACATGGGCGATCAGCACCGCGCGCAGGGTCCGTGCCGACCGGCGCGAACGCAGCGAGCCTGCGCCGTGAGGATCAAGCGCCTCCTCGATCGCGGCCATCTCGGAGAGGATGGCGTGCTGCTCCTCCTGCCCGCCATCCGCCGCGCCGGCCAGGCGCGCCGCCATGTCACGCAGCAGGCGGCCCGACAGGCGGCGCACGCGGCCGGCGATCTCGTCCTCGGCGGCGGACGGCGTGAACAGCAGCCCGACCAGCAGGGCGACCAGCACGCCGGCCATGACCGTCAGGAGCCGATCCGTCCCCAGCGCCAGGATGCGGTCGGGATGGGGCGTCGCGAGCAGCGCCACCATGGCGGCCGAATAGCCTGCCAGAAGGGTGCCATAGGATGCGAAGCCGCGCAGGACGTTCCCCGCGCCGGCCGCGAGGCCGATCCAGAGGGCGAGGCCGGGAACGAGCACGACGGGCTGGCCGCCGGAGACCAGCACCAGCAGCACCCCGACCAGCGTGCCGACCACCGTTCCGGCGGCGCGGAAGAAGCTTTTCTCCAGCAGCATGCCGCGCGTCGGCTGCGACGCCGCCCAGACCGTCATCGCCGACCATTGCGGATGCTCCAGACCCAGCAGCCAGGACACGAGCAGCGCCAGACAGGCGGCCAGCGCCGTGTGCAGGGCGAAGCGCAGCCGCACCGGATCGAAGCCCAGCCGGGACATCGCCGCCGCCGGGGTCACGAATGCGGCCCCCGTTCCCCCTGCATGCGCCGAAGGCTCTGATCGACCCGGTGGAACCCATCGAGCATCGCGGCGAGTTCGGCCTCGCTCAGATCGCCCAGCATGGCCGCTTCCGAGCGCGCCAGCACGCGGCGGATGCCGGCCACCGCCGCGCGCCCGGCGTCGGTCAGCACGATCAGTTTGGCGCGGCGGTCGGTCTCGGCGGCGCGCCGTTCGATCAACCCCTTGTCCGCAAGCGCGTCCAGCAGCCGGACCAGGCTCGACCCCTCAATGCCCACCAGCGCGGCCAGATCCGTCTGGGTCATGCCGTCGCCGGCGACCTGCAGATGGACCAGCGGCGCCCAGGTCGCATCCGTCAGCCCGGCCGCCGCGAGCTGGCGATCCAGCTCGCGCCGCCAGCGCCGCGCCAGCCCAACGAGCTGGAGGCCAAAGCGAAACCGCGGAGATTCTGCGTCCATCGCCGATCATTAGCATTCAAATCATTTTGATGCAAACGATCACGGGCGCCGCCTGCAGGTCAGACCCGCGTAACCGGCCCGCGCGTCAGGGAAGTCGGGGCCGCTGCACGAAAGTGCGCTTCATGTACGCCACACCTGAACGGATCAGGAACCCGGGTTGGGTTTGGGTTAAAGCGCCTTGCAGAGAGCGGTCTTGCCGACCCTGATGCGTGCGGCCGCATCCCGTGCCGTCAGCGCCGTTGCGATCAGTTTGCGTGCCCGCCGCAACTGCTCCCCGGTGGCGACCGGGTTGCGTCCGCCTCGCCGGCCGCGCCCAACCACACGTGGCTTGCGTTTGCAACAGAACCAGAATGCCCGGATCTGTCATGAACACGATCACCGGGTCCGGCCTGCATTCCCGCAGCCGCGCGACAAGTGGCCG
>JAJZVE010000910.1 GCA_021845835.1 Pseudomonadota bacterium
GTATCGACCACGATCCAGTCATAGCCGGCATAGGCCAGCACCTCGGCCACGACATTGCTGCACAGGCTCGACCACAGCCCGATCTGCCGCCGCCCGTCGCGCAGGGCGGCCTTCAATGGGTTGGCGGGAAGCTCGGCGATTCCGGGCATGGGGATGGGCCTCGCGCTGCGGGGTGGACCGGGAAACCTGGCCGGTGCTAGGCCGGCGATCCATGAGTGTCCACGCCAAAGACGGCATGGATCAATGCGGATCCTGCATCGATGTTCGAGCTGAGCCAGTTGCGCTGCTTCGTCGCCGTGGCCGAGGAACTGCATTTCGGCCGCGCCGCCGCCCGGCTGCACATGACGCAGCCGCCGCTCAGCCGGCAGGTTCAGTTGCTGGAACATGCGCTCGACCTGAGGCTGCTGGAGCGCACCAGCCGCTCGGTGCGGCTGACGCCGGCGGGCCGCGCCTTCCTGCCGGACGCGCGGCGCATCCTGCAGCTTGCCGACGGCGCCGGCCTCGCCGCGCGGCGGGTGGCGCGCGGCGAGGCGGGGTCGATCGCGCTCGGCTGCACCGCCGCCGCGTCCTATGCGCTGCTGCCGCGCATCCTCGCCTTCGCCGGCGCCCACCGGCCGGACGTCGACCTGATCGTGCGGGAGATGGTGACCGGCGAGCAGATGGAGGCGCTGCGCGGCGGCCGGCTCGATCTCGGCCTGGTGCGCCAGCCGATCGACCGCGGGCTGGTCGATGCGGTCTGCTTCCACCGCGAACCGCTGCTGCTGGCGATGCGCCAGGATCACCGGCTGGCCGCCGCCGCCGCCGACCCGACCATCGCCGACCTCGACAACGAGGCGTTCGTGATGTGGTCGCCGGTGGAGGCGCGGTATTTCCACGACCTCGTCACCGGCCTGTGCGCCGCCGCCGGGGCGATGCCGCGGCATGTGCAGCATATCGCCCAGGCGCATACCATGCTGGCGCTGGTCGGCGCCGGGCTGGGGCTGGCCCTGGTGCCGGAGGCGGCGCGGGCGCTGCGCTTCCGGGGCGTCGTGCTGCGTCCGGTCCGCGCGCGCCGGCCGGCGATGGCGGAGCTGCATCTGGTCTGGCGGCGCGACAGCGCCAATCCCGCCCTGCCGGCGTTCCGCGACGCGCTGGTGGCCGCCTGCGCCGCCGCCGATTGATACCCGCATTGGATCGATCAATGCCGGGTTTGGCTTGGACGTGGATCGCTCGCCGCGTCTATCGGTGCCGTGGCTCCGCGCGCGTCGGCCGCCGGCCCCGCGTCGCGGACAGCAAGAAATCGCAAAACACGGCAGCGATCCGCGCGCGGAGGTGCGTTTCATGAAGATCAAGGGCATGCGCTGGTGGATGGTCGGCATGGTCACCGCCGGCCTGATCGTGAACTACCTCGCGCGCAACACGCTCTCCGTCGCCGCGCCGACGATGATGAAGGAGCTTGGCTTCGGCACGGTGGCGTATTCCCGCATCGTGGTCGCCTGGCAGCTCTGCTACGCCTTCATGCAGCCGGTGGCCGGCTATGTGCTGGATATGATCGGCACCAAGGCCGGCTTCGCCATCTTCGCCTTCGCCTGGTCGCTGGCCTGCGCCGCCGCCGCCGCCGCGACCGGCTGGCGCAGCCTCGCCGCCCTGCGCGGCCTGCTCGGCCTGACCGAGGCGGCGGGCATCCCGGCCGGGGTGAAAGCCAGCAGCGAATGGTTCCCGGCGCGGGAACGCTCGGTCGCCATCGGCTGGTTCAACATCGGTTCCTCCGCCGGCGCGCTGCTGGCGCCGCCGCTGGTGGTGTGGGCGATCCTGCATGGTGGCTGGCAGCGCGGCTTCCTGATTGTCGGCGCGCTCGGCATGATCTGGAGCGTGCTGTGGCTGCTGTTCTACCGGCACCCGCAGAACCAGCGGCGCCTGTCGGAGGCCGAGCGTCACTACATCGTCTCCGGCCAGGAGCCGCAGCACAGCGATCCGGCGGCGCCCAGGCGACGCTGGACGGAGATCCTCGCCAGCCGCAATTTCTGGTCGATCGGCATCCCGCGCATCCTGTCGGAGCCGGCGTGGCAGACCTTCAACGCCTGGATTCCGCTCTACATGATGACCGAGCGGCACATGAACCTGAAGGACGTGGCGCTGTTCGCCTGGATGCCGTTCCTGGCGGCGGATATCGGCTGCGTGCTGGGCGGCTATCTCAGCCCGGTCTTCATGCGCGTGTTCGGCGTGTCGCTGCTGACCTCGCGCAAGCTGGTGGTGATCACCGGTTCCGTCTGCATGATCGGCCCGGCCTGCGTCGGCCTCGTCGCCAGCCCCTATGCGGCGATCGCGCTGCTCTGCGTCGGCGGCTTCGCGCACCAGACGCTTTCGGGCGGGCTCTATTCGGTGACCTCCGACGTGTTCGGCCGCAATGAAGTGGCGACCGCGACCGGGCTGGGCGGCATGATGGGGTATCTGGGCGCGGCCGGGTTCACGGCGGCCTTCGGCGTGCTGGTCACGCAGGTCGGCTACGCGCCGCTGTTCGGCGTGCTGGCGGTGTTCGACCTGATCGGGGCGGCGGTGGTGACGGTGCTGGCGCACCGCCCCGCGCCGGCGCCGATGATCGCGGCCAGCGCCGCCCCCTTCGCCGCCGCGCGCCCGCGCGCCTGAGCAGGAGCATGACCATGGCCGACACCCCGCGCCGGATTCGCGTCCATCCCGACGACAACGTGGCGATCGTGGTCAATGCCGGCGGCCTGCCCGCCGGGACGGCGTTCGATGACGGCCTGACCCTGCGCGAGAGGGTGCCGCAGGGCCACAAGGTCAGCCTGGCCGACATCGCCGAGGGCGCGCCGATCCTGCGCTATGGCGAGGTGATCGGTACCGCCGCGCGGCCGATCCCGCGCGGCGCCTGGGTCGATGAAT
>JAJZVE010000911.1 GCA_021845835.1 Pseudomonadota bacterium
TTCTCGTGCAGCCCGGTCATCGCAAGAACGTCCTGCGCGCGGTCGCGCGTTTCCGGCAGCGGAAAGCGCCGGTGCAGCGCACCGTCGCGCCGGCGGTCCACCGCCACCGCCGCGAGCAGCGTTTCCGCCACCGTCAGCGAGGGGAAGATGCTCGCCACCTGGAAGGCGCGGCCGATGCCGCGACGCACGATCTCGCCGCGCGACAGCCCGACCAGATCGGCGCCATCAAGCAGGATCTGGCCGGAATCGGGCCTGAGCGCACCGGACAGCAGGCCGAAGAACGTGCTTTTGCCGGCGCCGTTCGGCCCGATGATCGCGGACAGCGAGCCGTCCGGGAATGTCAGGCTGACATCGTCGATCGCCTTCAGGCCGCCAAACGACTTGCGGAGATGGCGGATTTCCACCGTGGCACCGCCGCGCGCCGTCATGGCTGGCGCTCCAGTGCCGCCAGCCGCTGCGCGTCGAGCCGCCGCAGTCGCGCGGCGTGGCGCCCCCGGAACCATTCGACGACGAAATCCAGCAGTCCTTTCCTCAGACCGATGGCGAAGAACAGAATCACCAGGCCGAGCACAAGGCCGTAATGCTCGGTCAGCCGCGTCACGCTGTCGTTGAGCAAAAGCAGGATCACGGTGCCGACCATTGGTCCCAGGAACGTGCTGATCCCGCCGAGCATGTTGATAAAGATGCCCTCGCCGGAGATGGTCCAGTCGGCGAATTCCGGATAGGCGCCGGAGACGAACAGGCTCATGACGACGCCGCCGACGCCGGCGAAGATGCCGGCCAGCACGAACGCCACCAGCCGCACCCGCCACACCGCGACGCCGAGGAAGCTGGCGCGGCCGGCATTGTCGCGGATCATGCGCAGCGTGTAGCCGAACGGCGACTGCACGATCTGCCGCATCAGCAGCAGCCCGACGACCAGCAACGCACAGCTCGCGAAGTAGAGATGCAGGCGGTTGCCGAGATTGACGCCCAGGAACACCGGCCGCGGGATGCCGCCGCGCAGGCCCTGGTCGCCGCCGGTGAACTGCACCCAGGAGATGATCAGGCTGTGGATCAGCATCTGGAACGCAAGGGTCACGAAGGCAAAGTAGATTTCCTTCAGCCGCACGCAGATCGCGCCGATCACCGCCGCGACGGCGGCGACGATCCCGAGCGTCAGGACGAACGCCGCCGGGATCGACAATCCCGCGTCCTGCATCAGCAGGCCGAAGGCATAGGCGCCGAGGCCGAAGAACATGCCGTGGCCAAAGGAGATCATGCCGCCGTAGCCAACCAGCAGGTTCAGCGACGTGGCGAACAGGCCGAACGCGGCGCAGCGGATCACGAAATCGGGCAGTGCCGTGCCGCCGACCGCGTACGGCAGCGCGGCAAGCACGGCGAAGGCCGCGATGCCGGCGGCAACGTCCACGACCGCCGCACGCACCGCCATCACGCGACGTCCCTGCCGAACAGGCCGGTAGGTTTGGCAACCAGCACCGCCGCCATGACCACGTAGGTCAGCCCGTCCGTGAACAGCGGGAAGCCGATCGAGCCGAACGAGCGCACCACGCCGATCAGCAGCGCCCCCACCAGCGCACCGGCGACCGACCCCATGCCGCCGATCACGGTGACGATGAAGGAATCGATCAGGATCGAGAATCCCATGCCCGGCGTGAGCGACCGCACCGGCGCCGCCAGCGCCCCGGCAAGCCCCGCGAGCAGCGCGCCGAGCGCGAACACGCCGCCGTAGATGAGGCCGGTGTTGATGCCGAGCGCGGACACCATCTGCGGATTCTGCGCTGCCGCGCGCACCGTCTTGCCCAGCCGCGTGCGCGCCAGCGCGATCCCGAGCACGGCGGCAACGGCGAGCGTCACGGCCATCAGGAACAGGTAGAACGGCGGCACCACGCCGCCGGCGACGAACAGCGGCGGCACCGCAAACGCCTCCGGCATGCCCATCGACTTGAAATCGGTGCCCCAGACGATGCGCACCAGATCATCGAGGATCAGCACCAGCGCGTAGCAGACCAGCAGCTGCATCAGCACGCTGCCGCCATAGACGCGGCTGATGAAGGCGCGCTCGGCGACCAGCCCGGCGAGGCCGGCGCCGATCGCGCCGCCGACCAGCGCCAGCGCGAAGCTGTCGGACGCCTGGTAGATCGAGAAGGCGAAGTAGGCCCCCAGCATGTAGAAGGCGCCGTGGGCGAAGTTGACGACCTTCAGCACGCCGAAGATCAGCGTCAGGCCGGCCGCGACCAGGAACAGCAGCATGCCGACGATGACGCCGCTCGTCGCCTGCGTGACCACGCAGGCCGGGCTTGCCAGACAGGCGACGAGCGCGGCGAGGTCCAAGTGTCGTGCATCCGTGCGAAGTTGCGGCGTGCGGCCCGGCTCAGGTGTAGCCCTTGCTCTTCTTCCACTCCGTCTCCAGCGCCACGATCTGCTTCCAGTCGCCCGGCTGGATGTCGGGCACATAGGGTTCGGTCGGGATGGTGGTGCCCCAGCCGATCGCGTAGTCCACGATCGTCTGGTCCTCGGCGCGCATGGTGATGGCGCCGTTGACGCCGAAAGGTGACTGGATGGTCAGCCCGTGCATCACCTCCGCCAGCTTCTTGCCGTCGGTGGAGTTCGCCTTGTTCGCCGCTGCGGCCAGGAAGTTCACTGCCGCGGCGTTCTGCCAGGACCAGTTGGTCGGATATTCCTTGTACTTCGAGCGGTACGCGTCGGCCCATGCGGCGTTCTGCGGCGTGTTGGGAAACGTCTTGATGTAGCGGTTGCCGGAATGGATTCCCGCCGGCAGGTGCTTGACCGCGGTCAGGCAGGTGTAATCGGCCATGTTGACGGCGAAGAATTCCATGTGGCTGAGCAGCGCGTAGATGGTCGCCTGGTCGATGAAC
>JAJZVE010000912.1 GCA_021845835.1 Pseudomonadota bacterium
GTTGCGGCGTGCCGACCGGACCCGGTTCGGCGTTTTCCCGTCTCTATCCGGCCACCTGCTCCTGCACGATCATGCTTTCGTCCGTCAGCAGCCTCTCCGCATCGAGGATCACCAGGCGCCCGGGGGTCACGCCAAGCAGATACGCCTCGCGGATGCCGGTGAGCGTGGGCAGGGACGGCTGGATCGCGGCCGCCGGAATGCGGCGCACGCCGGCAATCGCATCGGCCAGGATGCCGAACAGCATGCCTTCGGACTGCAGCACGATGATCCTGTTGAGATCGGTCAGCCCCTGCTCCGGCAGCTCGAAGAATTTCTTGATGTCGATGACCGAGAGAATCTCGCCGCGCAGGTTGACGATGCCGAGCACGAAGGCCGGCGTGCACGGCAGCGGCGTCAGGTTTTCCAGGGGCGCGACCTCGCGGACATGGCGCGTTTCGACCGCGTAGCGCTCGTGGGCCAGAACGAATTCCACCACGTCGAGGTATTCGCCGGGGGTCTCCGCCGGATCGGGCACCCGTCCGAGAGCCAGCGCGCGCGCCATCAGAACACGCAGGGTCTCCGCCGAAGACGGCGTCCAGGCATGCTCGATCGCGCCGCGCGCCTTCTCCAGGCGCTGCCTGACCGCGTGCCAGTCGACCGGCGGGCCTTGCTTGCCGGGCGACGCTTTCTCGCCGGTTTTCATATGCATTCCTCCTTGTCGTTATCCATCGTAGGGCACGCGTTACCTGCCGGCGGCGTTTTGCGGCAGGCTCGACTGCACCGACGCGATGATTTCGCCGAGCCGGCCGGCGGTCAGGCCCTCCGATTCGGGGAGGACCTCGTCCGTCGGATGGTTCCGCAGCAAGGCCTGCGCATGCTCGAAGTGCCGCCGTGCCTCGCGGTGGCGCCCTTGCGACCGGTACAGATTGCCGAGCGCGAAGTGGGCGAGCACGAAGTCCGGATCGAGGTAGAGCGCGCGCTTGAGCGACTGCATGGCGTCGTCGTTGTACCCCTGCTCCTGCTGGATGGCGGCGAGAAGGTAATGACCGGCGGGGTTGAGCTTGTCCGCGGCGATCGCCTCGCGGCACCGCGCGGCCGCTTCGTCGAGCCGCCCCTGGCTGGCACAGTCGCGCGCCGCCTGCGCAGGCGTGCCGGGGCCACGGGGCGCCGCCGCCAGGCTCGCCGTCGCCGGCACGGCCGCGGCTTCCGGCAACGCCTGCGGCAGCGGTCGCCAGGGTTCCGGGGCCGGGGCCGGAACAAGGCTCACAAGGCGCGGCGCGTCCGCGTCGGCGGACTTGCGGTAGAGGGCCGCACCGGCGAATGCGGCGTTCGCGAAGCGGGAGAACAGGATGCCCGACGCCTCCGCGGGGCTCACGACCAGCCAGCCGCCGTCGACCAGTGCGCGATTAAAGTTCTCGACGACCGCCCGGGCCCGTTCCGCGGTGAAATACATCAGCACGTTGCGGCAGAAGATCACGTCCATCGCATGGGTGTTGTTCGACAGCGCGGGGTAAACATCCTCGGCGAGATTGAGATAGGAAAACGTCACCTTGTTCCGGATGCGCGGATGCAGCGCGTAGCGTCCGTCCCGCTTCCGCTTGAAATACCGTGCCCGTATCCAGTCCGGGGTGGCGCGAAACGACCAGTCGCCGTATTCGCCTTCCGCCGCCTTCCTGAGGAACACGGGGTTGATGTCCGTGGCCAGGAGGGTGACATGCCATGCCTCGTGTTCCGGAATCAGCCGGTCGAGCAGCATGGCGATCGAATAGGGCTCCTCGCCCGTGCAGCAGCCGGCGCACCAGATGCGCAGCCGCCGCATGTTATGCGCGCGCGCCTGCAGCAGCGCCGGCAGGATGTGCTGTTCGAACGCATCGAGGCTGTCCGGTTCGCGAAAGAAATAGGTCTCCCCCACGGTGAGATGGCTGGCCAGGATTTCAATCTCGCGGTGCGTCAGCGGAGCGGACAGGAGCCGCTGCGCGCATGACGCCGCATCAGGCAGGTCGAAGGCGGTGGCGGCGGCGGCGATGCCCCGCTCGAGATCGCCCCAGCGTTCCTTCGGGAAATGCAGGCCGATGCGGGCGGCCAGCAGCGCGCTCAGGGCGGAAAGCAGGGACTCCGGAAGCGTCGGCTGCATCTACCGCTCTTCGGCCGCCGCCATCGCCCGGTCGAGCGCTTCCGCCTCGTCCAGCGACAGGAAGCGCTCCCGGTCGTGGATGAGGATCAGGCCATCGTCGAGCTTGACCACGCCGTCGACATATTCGAGGCCGGGAAGAATGGCCTCCGCATCGACGCGATCCGGCCCGGCATGCTCGATCACGCCGCTGACCGAATCGGCCACCAGCGCGACCGCGCGTTGCGCCGTATGCGCGATGACGAGCCGGTCGGTCAAGGCCATCTCCCGCCGCGGCAGGCGAAAGCGCCTGCGCAGGTCGACCACCGGAACGACGCGCCCCTGGACGTTCGCCACCCCGCATACGATGGCCGGCGCACCCGGCAGCGGGGTGACGTAAACGGCGCGAACGACGCGCTCGACATCGGACAGCGGCAAGGCAATGCGCAAGGCGTCGAAGCCAAGGACAACATATTCATCCATCTCATCCCCCAGGAATGAACGATGCATACCGATTCGCGGCGGATCAGGCTGCCGGGCGCACTCGATACCGTGCCGGTCGTCCGGGCCGGGTGATCGGCCGCCCGGGCGCGTCACGCCAAGTTGTTCTAATGGGAATCATCGTCATTATCCACAAGGATAGCAACTGGCCCCGGCATTCCAGCCGTCGTTCCACGGAGAAGGCCGGCACAGGCCCTCCATGGGTTGGGCCATGCCGTCATGACGGAAATGTTGCGTAAATGGCAGCCACGAAGCGTCCCCGGCAGCCCTTTGGCGGGTCGATCCCCGC
>JAJZVE010000913.1 GCA_021845835.1 Pseudomonadota bacterium
TGCCACGCTGGTGACGGCGCCGGTGATCGTGGGAGGCATCATCGTGCACAAATACATCGCCCGTGGCCTGACGCTAGGCGCGGTGAAATGACCGTCGTCCTGCTGACCGCGCAGGCCGTTGCGGCACTGCGCGGCGTTGCCGACGAGGTGCTGGTGATCCCTTCGCGCACCATGGCGCAACAGGGCACCGCCTCCGCCATGCTGCCCATGGGCAGTGCGTTTGAGGCGGCGCAATTCCGGTTCGCGGAATACGTCGTCGCCGCGCTGCGGTATCGGCGTGGCATCGCCAAGGCGGCGATGCGCACGCGCCATACTAACCTGGAATGAAGGAGATCGCATGACTTTCGCGGGCAGGCGCGCCCTGGTGACGGGCGCTGGCAAGGGGATCGGGCGGGAGATCGCGCGGATGCTGGCTGGGCGCGGCGCGGAGGTGATCGCGCTCAGCCGTACGCAGGCCGATCTCGATTCGCTGCGGGAGGAGATCGGCTGCGTCACCATCACCGCCGATCTCGCCGATACGGCGGGCGCAGTCGCGTTGGTGCGTGCGACGCTGCCAGTGCATCTTCTGGTCAACAACGCGGCCATCACTTCGCTGGAATCGGTTCTCGACGCGCGGGCCGAAAGCGTACGCGGCGTGCTGGACGTGAATCTGATAACGCCGCTGTTCCTCGCCCAGGCAGTCGCCGGCGACCTGATCGCGCGGCGGGAGCCGGGTGCGATCGTCAACGTCTCCAGTCTTGCCGCGCAGATTGGCATCCAGGACCACGCCGCCTATTGCGCGTCGAAGGCGGGTCTGGATGCGTTGACACGGGTGATGGCGCTGGAATTCGGTCCGCATCGCATCCGCGTGAACAGCGTCAACCCGGTGGTGACGCTGACGCCGATGGCGGAATTGGCGTGGTCTGATCCGCAAAAGGCTGGACGGATGCTGAACCGCATCCCGCTCGGTCGCTTCGTGCAGCCGGCGGAGGTCGCCGAGGCTGTGTGCTTCCTGCTCAGCGACGCGGCGGCGATGGTCAACGGCGTGGCGCTGAACGTGGACGGGGGATTCCGTGCGACCTAGCATTACAGTCGCATTTTTCGCTTCAAGTGTGACTTCCTGGCGGCGGCTTGATGGCGCGTCGCCAGTATGACTAATGAGACCTGTGCGCGGACGTGTTTGGACGCGGCGTGGCGTGGGCTGATTCGCTGCCTTTGTGGACGACGAAGGTCGGCATGGCGCGGCGAGGGATCGGTCAGGAAGATCTCATTGCACGGCCGGAGCTGCGAGCGGCGCTGCCGCTGGTGGAACTGGCCGCATTGCTCGACCGGGCAGAGGTCGATCGTCATCTGGTCGACATCTCGGCTGCGGCGAAGGGTGAACATGGCTGGCCGCCTCTGGCCCTCTTCCGTGGCTTGTTGCTGGCGGCCTGGTATGACCTCGCGGACGTAAAGCTCGCCGAGGCGCTGGATGACCGCGCCAGCTTCCGCCGGTTCTGCGGCTTCGCGGCCCACGAACCGACACCCGAGCGCACCAGCTTCGTCCGGTTTCGCCGGGAACTGGTGCGGCGGGGCTTTGACCGAGCGCCGTTCGAGGTGGTGGCCCGCCGACTCGAAGCCAAGGGCGTCATGGTACGCACCGGCACGCTGGTGGACGCGACGCTGATCCCCTCGGCCAGCATCCGGAAGGACGATGAGGCGCGCTGGGCCGGGCATCGCCGCCGCAAACCCGTGCACGGCTACAAGGCGCATGTCGCGGCCGATGAGGACGCTGGCCTGATCCGCGGCGTGGAGGTGACCACGGCCAACGTCCACGATGCCGCCGAACTGGCGGCTGTGCTGCCGCCCGCGGCGGGGAACGTCTATGCCGACAGCGCCCTCAACGGCGACAGGCCCTGCAAGGCAATCCGGGCGCTGCGGCATGCCGCAGGTCTGCAGACGGGCACCTGGGGCGGGATCGCGGCGCTCGCGCGGCTGAAGAAGCACAACGCCCGGGTCCCGCGCATACGCTGTCGGATCGAGAAGGTATTCGGCAGCTGCAAGCGTTCCTGCGGCCTACGGCCTACGGCGGATGCGGTGGCTCGGTCTCGCCAAAGCCGGACTGCAAGCCGGTCTCATCGCCATTGCCTGCAATCTCCGGCGTACGGCGACCCTGCTGCACGCCGCCTGACACAGGCGGAGTCTGCCCAGATCAACGCCGCTCATCTGCCTTCCGGCCACACGCTCCGCTGCGCCATCGCCTGCTTGATCAGCGCGATCGCCTTGCCCGGATTCAGCCCCTTCGGACAGGTGGCGGTGCAGTTCATGATCGTGTGGCAGGCATAGAGACGATAGGGGTCCTGCAGCGCATCCAGCCGCTCCTCCGCGGCCTCGTCCCGGCTGTCGGCAAGCCAGCGATAGGCGTTGAGCAGCACGGCCGGGCCGAGATAGCGGTCGCCACTCCACCACCAGCTCGGACACCCACCTGTGCAGCAGAAACACAGGATGCACTCCCAGTAGCCATCGATCCGCGACCGCTCTTCGGGTGACTGCAGCCGCTCGCGATCGGGCGGCGGCGGCGTATCCGCCTGCAGCCACGGCGTGATCAGCCGGTACTGCGCGAACAACGGCGAAAGATCGACGACGAGATCCTTGATCACCGCCATGTGGTTGAGCGGATAGACGCGGATGTCACCCTCGATGCGAGTCATCGGCGTGGTGCTGCCGGTCATCGGCGTCATGCAGGCCAGATGGTTGGCGCCGTTGATGTTCATGGCGCAGGAGCCACAGACGCCTTCACGGCAGGACCGGCGGAAAGTGAGCGTCGGATCGATCTCGTTCTTGATCTTGATCAGGGCGTCCAGCACCATCGGCCCGCAGCGATCCAGGTCGATGGTGTATGTGTCGAGCCGCGGATTG
>JAJZVE010000914.1 GCA_021845835.1 Pseudomonadota bacterium
GTGCCAGATCACGAAGCCACTGAGGATGAAGAACAGATCGACGCCGAGAAATCCGGCATCCACGAACGGCGAGGCATGGGCCGTGCCCAGCGGGCGCAGCGGACCACGGCTGTAGTGAAAGGCAAGCACCCAGACGGCCGCCAGGGCGCGCAGCCCCGTCAGCCCGTCCAGCCTGCGGGCGTCCAGACTGTGATGCACGCGAAACCCTCTTGCAGTGTCGCCCCGCCCCTGGCGGGCTTCGCGCACGAACGCGGGCACGGGGACAAGCGTTCACACCGGCCGGGAGAGGGCCGCCGGCCGGACCTAAGCCGCGGCGCCGCGCAGCGCCGCCAGCTTGCGCTCGAAATGCGCGCCCGAGGTGGTCGGCGCGTGGCGGGGCTGGCCGCAGCCGGGCAGGCAGGCGATCTCGGCATGCCAGTTCGGCTGGTGGAAGAAGGCGACCGACTGGCGCGGCAGATGCGCGCGCTCGGGCGGCGGGTTCAGCACCCGGTGCAGGGTGGACACCCAGCGGTCATTGGTCCATTGCGCCAGCAGGTCGCCGATATTGACCACGAACGCATCCCAGGGCGCGGTCACGTCGCGCCAGGTGCCGTCATGGTCGCGCACCTGCAGCCCGCCGGGGTTGTCGCCGGGGTGCAGGATGGTCAGGCTGCCGAAATCGGTATGCGCCCCGGCCCGGACCTGCCCGGGCGCCGCCGCCTCGGGCTGCGGCGGATAGAACTGCACCGACAGGCCGGTGATGTGCCGGTCGAACCGCGTGACGAAGAAATCCGCCGGCAGATCGAGCGCGCAGGCGGCGGCCTGCATGAGGTCGCCGGCGAGGCGCTCCATCGCCCGGTAATACTGCGCCCAGGTGTCCGCGAAGTCCGGGATGCCGCCCGGCCACCGCGT
Organism: Pseudomonadota bacterium; assembly: GCA_021845835.1. The sequence continues at coordinate 892 of JAJZVE010000914.1, forward strand.
CGGCGCGAAATAGGGCGCTTCCTGTCCGGTCATGCCGGGCGGCGGCGCCGGCGGGCCGACGGAGAAGCCTTCCTTCCAGTCCGGCGCGGTCGCGCCCTGCCCGTCCAGCGTGTCGGCCAGCCAGGACTGGCGCGGGCCGGTCCAGCCGTGGATGCGGCCGGGCGCCACCTGCAGCGGCAGCTTCTCCGCCGCCGGGCGGGCGAAGAATGCGGCGGAGACATCGTGCATCCGCCGGACCAGCGACAACGGCACGCCGTGTCCGGCGATCACCAGGAAGCCGATGTCGCGGCAGACGGAATCGAACCGCCGCGCGAAGGCCGCGCGATCGCCGCTGCGGAACGCCTCGAGGTCCAGCAGCGGCAGGCGCGGCATCATCTCAGCGTGGGGTCAGGACCATGATCATCTGGCGGTTTTCCATGCGCGGCATCTGCTCCACCTTGACCGCGGCATCCATGTCGGTGCGGATGCGTTCCAGCACCTTGATGCCGATGTCCTGGTGCGCCATCTCGCGGCCACGGAACCGCAGGGTCACCTTGACCTTGTCGCCCTCTTCGATGAACATCTTCATGGCCCGCAGCTTGACCTGATAGTCGTTCTCGTCGATATTCGGGCGGACCTTGATCTCCTTGATCTCGATGACCTTCTGCTTCTTCTTCGCCTCGTTCTTCTTCTTCTGCTGTTCGTACTTGAACTTGCCGAAGTCGAGAATCTTGACGACGGGCGGTTCGGCGTTCGGGCTGATTTCCAGCAGATCCATCCCGACGGCATAGGCACGGTGCAGCGCCTCGCGCGCGCTCATCACGCCCTGCATCTCGCCGTCCTGGTCGATCAACCGCACCTGCGGGGCGCGGATTTCCTCGTTCACGCGGGGCCCGTCGCGGGTCGGCGGAGCGGGCAAGGGTCCTCGGGCTATGGGTCTCTCCTATCGCAGTTCCAGGTATCGCTTACGGATGTGGCCCGCGGCGGAACGATTCGGGTCGTCCGCTCGCAGGCACGCGCCGCAAGTGTGACGCAATCGACGGCGCCGGATCAAGCGGTCAGCCGGCGGTTGTCGCCACGAAGCGTAGATCGGGAGGCGTCGCCTCCGCTGCAAGCCGGGCGACCGCCTCGGCGAGCGGCAGCACCTCCTGCGCCTCGCCGCCCAGCCGGCGCAGCGCGACCGTGCGCGCCTCGGCCTCCTTGCGGCCGACCACCAGGATCACCGGCACATGCGCGATGCTGTGCGCGCGGATTTTCGCGTTGATCTTTTCGCGGCCGAGATCGGTGACGACGGCGAGGCCGGCGGCCCGCAGCTGCGCCGCCACCTCCTCGGCGTATTCGTCGGCGTCCGAGACGATGGTCGCCACCGCCGCCTGCACCGGCGCGAGCCAGAGCGGGAAGCGGCCGGCATATTGCTCGATCAGGATGCCCAGGAACCGCTCGAAACTGCCCAGGATCGCGCGGTGCAGCATCACCGGGCGATGGCGGGCGCCGTCCTCGGCGACGTATTCCGCATCCAGCCGTTCCGGCAGCACGAAATCCACCTGCAGCGTGCCGCATTGCCAGTCGCGGCCGATCGCGTCGCGCAGCACGAATTCCAGCTTGGGGCCGTAGAACGCCCCCTCCCCCGGATTCAGTTCGTACTCCACGCCGGCGGTCGCGCAGGCCTCGCGCAGCGCCGCCTCGGCCCGGTCCCAGGTTTCGTCGGAACCGGCGCGCACCGCCGGCCGGTCGGAGAACTTCACGCGGAACTCCGCGAACCCGAAGTCGCGGTAGATCGACGCCAGCAATTCGACGAACCGCACCGTCTCCGGCGCGATCTGCGCCTCGGTGCAGAAGATATGCGCGTCGTCCTGGGTGAAGGCGCGCACCCGCATGATGCCGTGCAGCGCGCCGGACGGCTCGTAGCGGTGGCAGGACCCGAACTCCGCCATGCGCAGCGGCAGTTCGCGGTAGCTGCGCACGCCCTGCCGGAAGATCTGCACATGGCAGGGGCAGTTCATC
>JAJZVE010000915.1 GCA_021845835.1 Pseudomonadota bacterium
TCGAACATGCTGTTCATCGACGGGCTGCACATCCCGGTCGCGGACCGCATCGGCGAGGAGGGCCAGGGCTTCCGCGCCATCCTGCACGGCATGAACCCCGAGCGCATCCTGATCGGCGCCGAGGCGGTCGGCATCGGCCGCGCGGCGCTGGCGCGGGCGGCGCGCTATGCGCGCGAGCGGGTGGTGTTCGGCCGCCCGATCGGACAGAACCAGGGCATCGCGCACCCGCTGGCGAAAAGCTGGGCGGAGCTGGAGGCGGCGCAGCTCATGGTGCTGCATGCCGCAGCCCTCTACGACGCCGGCAAGGACTGCGGCGCCGAGGCGAACGCCGCCAAATACCTCGCCGCCGAGGCCGGGTTCCATGCCTGCGAGGCGGCGGTGATGACGCATGGCGGCATGGGCTATGCCAAGGAATTCCATGTCGAGCGCTATTTCCGCGAGATCATGATCCCGCGCATCGCGCCGGTCAGTCCGCAGATGGTGCTGAACTTCCTCGCCGAGCACGTGCTCGGCCTGCCGAAATCCTACTGACATGGCGGGCGACGACACCGACGCGGGCGCATTCTGGCAGCCGCTGCGCGGGGTGCGGGTGCTGGACTTCACGCCGCTGCTGCCCGGCCCGTTCGCCACGCTCGCGCTCGCCGACCTCGGCGCCGACGTGGTGAAGGTCGAGCCGCCGGGCGGCGAGTTCGCGCGGCACATGCCCTCGCTGCTGTTCCGCATGGCCAACCGCAACAAGCGCAGCCTGGTGCTGGACCTGAAGCATCCCGGGGCGGGCGCGGTGGTGCAACGGCTCGCCGGCTGGGCGGACGTGGCGATCGAGGCGTTCCGGCCCGGCGTCGCCGACCGGCTCGGCATCGGCGCCGCCGCGCTGCGCGGCGTGCATCCGCGCCTGATCTATTGTTCGCTGTCCGGCTACGGGCAGACCGGGCCGGCGCGGATGGCGCCCGGCCATGACGGCAACTATCTCGCCGCCTCCGGCGCGCTGGCGCTGTCGGGGCATTGGGGCGAGGCGCCACGCCGGTCGGGCGTGCCGGTCGCCGACCTTGCCGGCGGCAGCTACGCCGCCATCGCCATCCTCGCGGCCCTGCACGAGCGGCAGCGGACGGGGACCGGCCGCACGCTCGACCTCAGCCTTGCCGAGGCGGCGATGTCCTTCGCCGCGATCCGCCACGGCCTCGATCTTGCCGAACCGTCGCAGGATCACCTCTGGCCGACCAACGACCTGTTCGCGACGGCGGACGGCGCCACCATCGCGCTCGGCATCGTCGAGCCGCGGTTCTGGGAGAATTTCGTCGCGGCGGCGGGCGACCTGGCGCCCGACCTCGCCGATCCGCGCTTTGCGACCGAGCCGGCGCGGCGGCGCGAGGGCGATGCGCTGGCGCGGCGCCTGCGCGAGGTGATGCGCCGGCGCGACGCCGACGACTGGATGCGCCGGTTCGCGGCGGCCGACGTGCCGGCGCAGCGGGTGCTGACGCCGCACGAGGCCAGCCGCAGCGCGCAGGTCGCAGCGCGCGAGATGGTGCAGGCGCGCGACGGCGAGCGGCACATCCCCTTCCCCGTCCGCGTGGACGGGACGCGCGGCGCCGCGCTGCACCGGCTGGCGCCGCCGCCGGGCGCGGACAGCGCGGATATCCTGCAGGAGATCGGCTTCGGCGCCGACGAAATCGCCGCGCTGCTGCGCGCCGCCGTCGTCGCCGCCGCGCCGGTCGCCCAACCCGAGGAGCAGCGTTGATGAACGGTCCCCTGAGCGGCGTGCGCGTGATCGACATGACGATGAACGTCATGGGGCCGTACGCGGCGCAAATGCTCGGCGACATGGGCGCCGACATCTGCAAGGTCGAGCCGCCGGAGGGCGACACGCTGCGCGGCATCGGCCCGGCGCGCCACAAGGGCATGGGGCCGTATTTCCTGCATCTCAACCGCAACAAGCGCAGCCTGCTGCTCGACCTCAAGCGCGACGGCGCCGATGCGGTGCTGCGCCGGCTGCTGATGCAGGCCGACGTGCTGCTCTACAGCTTCCGGCCGCAGGCGATGGCGCGGCTGGGCGCGGACTATGCGACCGTCGCCGCGCTCAATCCGCGCATCATCTATTGCGGCGCCTTCGGCTTCGGCCAGCGCGGGCCGTATGCCGACCGCCCCGCCTATGACGACCTGATCCAGGCGGCGACCGGGCTGCCGGCGCTGCATGCCAGCGGCGGGCGGGAGCCGACCTACGCCGCCACCGCCCTCGCCGACCGCTGCGTCGGGCTGATGGCGGCGTCCTCGGTCGGCATGGCGCTGTACCGGCGCGAGCGCACCGGGCGCGGCCAGGCGATCGAGGTGCCGATGTTCGAGAGCATGGCGCAGTTCATCATGGGCGACCATCTGTATGGCCGCACCTTCGAGCCGCCGCTGGGCCAGGCCGGCTATGTCCGCATGACCGACCCGAACCGCCGCCCCTACCGCACCGCCGACGGCTACCTCGGCGTGCTGGTCTACAACGACAAGCACTGGCAGCGCTTCTTCCGGCTGATCGGGCGGCCGGACATGGCGACCGACCCGCGCTACGTGACGATTTCCGGCCGCACCGAGCATATCGGCTTCCTGTACGGCTTCCTGGCCGAGACGTTCCTGACGCGCACCACCGCCGACTGGCTGGCGGCGCTGAAGGCGGCGGACATCCCGGCGATGCCGATGCACACGCCCGACAGCCTGCTGGAGGACCCCCATATGCGCGCGATCGACTTCTTCCGCGTGACCGAGCACCCGAGCGAAGGCACGATCCGCGTCATGGACATCCCGCAGACCTGGAGCGAGTCGCAGCCGGACATCACCCGCCACGCCCCGCGCCTGGGCGAGCATTCGACGGAACTGCTCGGCGAATACGGCTTC
>JAJZVE010000024.1 GCA_021845835.1 Pseudomonadota bacterium
AGCTGCGGCCCGAACTGGTGTTCCACGCCGCGGCGCTGAAGCACGTGCCGATGGTGGAGGCGAACCGGCTGGAGGGTCTGCTCACCAACGCCGCCGGCACGCGCATCGTCGCCGAGGCGGCGCGCGCGGTGGCGGCGCGGGCGATGGTGCTGATCTCCACCGACAAGGCGGTGAACCCGACCAGCGTCATGGGTGCCTCCAAGCGGCTGGCCGAGATGTATTGCCAGGGCCTCGACATGGCGGCGCGGCGGTCGCGGACCGGGATGCGCTGCATCACCGTGCGCTTCGGCAACGTGCTGGGCAGCACCGGCTCGGTGGTGCCGCTGTTCCAGCGCCAGCTCGCGCGCGGCGGCCCGCTGACGGTGACGCACCCCGACATGCAGCGCTATTTCATGACAGTGCGCGAGGCGGTCAGCCTCGTGCTGCAGGCGAGCGTGGTCGGCAGCGGCGAGGCGGTGCCGGAGGCGATGCGCGAGGGTGGCATCTTCGTGCTCGACATGGGGCCGCCGGTGAAGATTGTTGACCTCGCGCGGCAGATGATCCGGCTGGCCGGCCTGCGGCCGGAGGTGGACGTGGAGATTCGCTTCACCGGTCTGCGCCCGGGCGAGAAACTGTTCGAGGAGCTGTTCCATGGCCGCGAACCCGCGGTGCCGACCGGCGCGCCGGGGCTTCTGATGGCGACGCCGCGGACGGCAGACCCGGCGATCGTCGGCCGCGCCATCGACGAGATCGCCACCGCCTGCCGCGGCGGCCAGGCGCGACTGGCGCTGGCGATGCTGGGGCGCCTGGTGCCCGAATTCGCGGAAGCCGCCGGCGCCGACGCCGCGCATGGCTGAGACGCTTAACCGTTCGGAGCGGACCGCATGACCGCCGCTGCCCTGCCATTCCTCGACCTCCGTGCGCAGCAGACGCGCATTGCCGCGGATCTGCGCCGGCGCATCGACGCGGTGCTGGATCATTGCCAGTTCATCCTCGGCCCGGAAGTCGCCGAGCTGGAAGCGCGGCTGGCGTCGTTCTGTGGCGCCGCGCAGTGCGTCGCGGTGTCGTCGGGGACCGATGCGCTGCAGATCGCGCTGATGGCGGAAGGCGTGGGCCGCGGCGACGCGGTGTTCCTGCCCGCCTTCACCTACACCGCGACCGCCGAGGTGCCGCTGCTGCTCGGCGCGACACCGGTGTTCTGCGATGTCGATCCGCGGACCTTCCAGATCGCGCCGGCATCGCTCGAATCGCGCATCGCCGCCGTGCGCCGCGCCGGGACGCTGCGCCCGCGCGCGCTGATCGGCGTCGATCTGTTCGGCCAGCCCGCCGACTGGCCCGCGTTGCGTGAGATCGCCTGGCGCGAGGGCATGTTTGCGCTGGACGACTGCGCGCAGAGTTTCGGCGCCAGCCTGCGCGGCGCACGGCTGGGCCGCGCGGCCGACGCAACGGCGGTCAGCTTTTTTCCCTCCAAGCCGCTCGGTGCCTACGGCGACGGCGGTGCGCTGCTGACGGACGATGCCGCGCGCGCCGATCTCTATCGCAGCCTGCGCACGCATGGCGAGGGCACCACCCGCTACGAGGTCTTGCGCACCGGCATGAACGGCAGGCTGGACACGCTGCAGGCTGCGGTGCTGCTGAGCAAGCTGACCGTGTTCGAGGACGAATTGGCTGCCCGCGAGCGCGTCGCCCGTGCCTACGACGCGGCACTGGCGGATTTCGTGCAGGTGCCCGTGCGCGTGCCTGATTCGAGCAGTGCCTGGGCCATTTACGCAATTTTGTTGCAGAATTCAGCCGCGCGCGCGCGCTTGCAGGATGGGTTGCGGGCGGCAGGCGTGCCGTCGGCCGTCTATTATCCGCGCCCGCTGCACCGGCAGCCGGCCTATCGGGACGCGCATGACGGCGTTGCGTTGCCGGTCTCCGAGGATCTCGCCACGCGGATTCTGGCGCTGCCGATCCACCCCGATCTCTCGGAGGCAGACGTGGCGCTTGTCTCAGCCGCCGTGCGTGCCAACGTCTGAGGCATGCTGCCAACCGTTTCCGCCCCGCGCGAGGCGGTGCTGGCGCAGGCGGCGCGGAACTGGTCAACACCGCGTTCCTCCGCCACTACCGCCATCTTGCCCGCGCCCACTTCACCATCAGGCGGCTGGAACGACAGTATGGCAGCGCGGCGGTACAAGCCGTCTCAGGTGCCTTGTAGCCGCGCCGCGAGCCGCAGGTCGGCGGGATCGGCCGGCCGCGCTTCCGCCCGATCGTGACGAGCCGCCCCAGCACCGCCTGCGCCGCCGTCGCCCCCAGCAGTACCGTGACCCGCGGGTGGATTTCGGCGCGTTCCACATCCAGCCACAGCTTGCAGGCGATGATCTCGGTGCGGTCGGGCTTCTGGTGGATGCGGCGCTTGCCGCGCAAGGCGAATTTGAAGTGCTTCACCGCGTCGGTGACATAGACGCCCTCGCGTGCGATCCCCGCCTCGGCCAGCGCGTGGTCCAGCAGCCGTCCCGCCGGGCCGACGAAGGGGCAGGCGGTCGCTTCGGCCGCGGCGCGGGCGAGCGGCGAGTTTGCGGGCAGGATCGAGGCGGCCACGTCTGTCTTGCTCCCGGACGCAATCCGCGCGACCCTGTGCCGTGCGAATCTTTCCAGCAAGCGCGGCGCCGCCGCGATGGTTTTCCTGGCCGTGGCATGACGGGCGACCGGCGGCCGCGGTGGCGGTTGCGGTGCTCGCCGCCGCTTCGGCGCTGGCGCAAACCGCTGCCCCCGTCGGCCCCGACACGCTCGAACAGGTGTCGGAGAACAAGGTGGTGGCGGTGCTCGGCCTCGCCGCCCGTGGCGGCGACGGCAAGGAGATCGGGCGCATCGTCGATGTGCTGGTCGACGAAGCCGGCAGGCCGCGTGCCGCCGTGATCGACGTGGGCGGGTTCCTCGGCATGGGCAATCGCAAGGTGGCCGTGGACTGGGGGGTCATCCGCTTCACTTTGGGCAAGGCGGCGGTGGCGACGCTGCGCGTCCCCTCCGAGGTGATCAAGTCGGCGCCCGCCTACGATCCCGCCAAGCCGGTCGAGGCGGTGGGCCTGCCGGAGCCGGTCGTCCCGCCCGCTGCCGCTCCGGCGCCGCCGGCGCCGCCGTCCAATTGAGCGGCTGCCCGTGCGCGCACAGGGACCGCCGGACCCGCCGCCGGACGGAGCCGGCCTGCGGGCGCTCGACTGGCTGAACTTCTTCGTCGCCAATCTGCAGACCGGTTTCGGCCCGTTCATTGCCGTCTATCTGACCACGCACAAATGGACGCAGGGTCAGATCGGAGTCGCGCTCTCGGTCGGTTCGGCCGTGACCATGCTCGCCCAGGTGCCCGGCGGCATGCTGGTCGATGCCCTGCGACAGAAGCGCCTCGCCGCCACCATCGGCCTCGCCGCCATCGCGGCCAGCGCATTGCTGCTGGCGATCTGGCCGGAGCGGCTGCCGGTCATGCTGGCGCAGGGGCTGCACGGATTCGCGAGCTGCGTGCTGGTGCCCGCCATCGCCGCCATCACGCTGAACCGGGTCGGGCGGCGCGCCTACGCCGAGCGGCTCGGCCGCAACGCCCGCTTCGCCGCCATCGGCAACGCCGCCGGTGCGGCGCTGATGGGTGCGATCGGCAGCTACGTGTCCAGCCGCGCCGTGTTCTGGTTTGCCGCTGCGCTCAGCCTGCCGGCGCTGTTCTCGGTGCAGGCGATGCCGTCGCGCGATCCACCGGTCGATCCCGACCTCGCCGCCGCTATCGAGCCGCGCGAGGCCGGCCGGGACTCGATATGGCAGGTTATGCTGGACCGGCGGCTGCTGGCATTCACGCTTTGCATCCTCTGCTTCCAGTTCGCCAACGCCGCCATGCTGCCGGTGGCGGCGGCCGAGGTGACGCGGCAGGCGGGGAACCGCGCCAACCTGATCATCGCCGCCTGCCTCGTGGTGCCGCAGGCGGTGGTGGCGCTGCTCTCGCCCGGCGTCGGGCGGCTGGCCGAGCGGCGTGGGCGGCGCTTCGTGCTGTTGCTCGGGTTCCTGGCGCTGCCGGTGCGCGGGCTGCTGCTGGCGACGCTGGCCAGCCCGGCCATGATCGTCGCGAGTCAGTTGCTGGACGGCGTGGGCGGTGCCGTGATCGGCGTGCTGCTGCCGCTGGTGGCGGCGGACCTGACGCGCGGCACCGGGCGGTTCAACCTGTGCATGGGCGGCATCGGCCTCGGCGTCGGCGTCGGCGCGACACTGAGCACGGCGATGGCGGGCGACCTCGCCGGGCGCTTCGGCAGCAGCGTTGCCTTCCTGGCGCTCACCTTCGTCGGTGCCGCCGCGGTGCTGCTGGTCGTGCTCGCGATGCCGGAAACGCAGCCCGCCAGCAAACCGGTCAGGCTGACGACGCCCCCATCGCCTGGCGGATGAACAGGCGCTTCAGCGGCGGCAGCCGATGCACCGCCGCGATCCCCAGGTCGCGTGCCGTGCGGACCAGCCCGATGTCGTTGCCGAACAGCCGTTCCAGCCCGTGCATGCCGGCCAGCATCAGCAGGTTGTCGGGCCGCCGCCGTGCCTGGTAGCGGCGCAGCAGCGCCGGCGCCCCCGGATCCTCGCCGGCCGCCGCCGCGGCGATCACCAGCTCGGCCAGCGCCGCCGCGTCGCGGAACCCGAGATTAAGCCCCTGGCCGGCGATCGGATGCACGCCATGCGCAGCATCGCCGACCAGCGCCAGCCGCTCCGCCGTGTAGCGGTGTGCATGCATGGCGGACAGCGGATAGCTCCAGCGCCGCCCGATCGGCCGCACCGTGCCGAGATGCGGCCCGAGCCGGCGGACCACTTCTCGGGCAAAGCCGTCGTCCGGCAGCGCCAGCACGCGCCTGGCCAAGGCGTTGCGCTCGCTCCAGACGATCGCCGAGACGTTGGGCGCTCCTTCGGTCGGTGCCATCGGCAGTTGCGCGAACGGGCCGGACGGCAGGAAATGCTCCAGCGCCACCGCGTTGTGTGGGTGCTCATGCGCGATGGCGAACACGATTCCGGTCGCGCCATAGTCGATGCGCGTCACCGGGATGCCGGCCTGCTCGCGCAGCGGGCTGGACCGCCCTTCGGCGGCGACCACGAGGCGGGTTGCGATCTCCGGCCCGCCGGCGATGCGCACCAGGGCGCCGTCGGTGGCACGCTCGACCTGCGCCGCGGCAGGGGCGAACACATGCAGGGTCGGCAGCTCGCGCAGGCGCGCATTCAACGCCATGCGCAGGCTGCGCGCCTCCACCATCCAGCCGAACGCCTCCGCACCGGCCTCGCGGGCGCCGAAATGCAGGAATAGCGGCGAGGCGGGGCGGCCGACGCGCCCGTCGGTGACGCGGATGTCGCGTATCGCACCGGCGGGGAAGGGGAGGCGCGCCCACAGGCCGGCCGCCTCCAGCAGGGCGCGCGGACCGGCGGCCACGGCGTAGGCACGGCCGTCGAAATCCGGGTGCTCCATCGGCGGCAGCATGGCGCGGTCGAGGATGGCGACTTCCAGCCCGGCCGCGGCCAGTCGGCAGGCAAGTGCGCCACCCACCGGCCCCGCGCCCACGATGCAGACATCCACCTCGATGGGCTTGCCCATGACCTGCCTTGGTTCCGTGCAGCGGCAGAGGAGGCGCGGCGCGCCGGAATTGCAACCCGCTGCCTGCGCTTTGTGCAGCGCAGGGCCCGCCGGACGCTGCCGGGCCGGAACCGCGGTGGCACGCTTCTTGAAAGGCATGTTGCGATGCACCGCGACCGTTTGCCCGCCCGGGCGGCGGCGGGCGGACAGAACGGATCGGGAGCAGGGCAGAGATGAAACTCATCATGGCCATCATCAAGCCCTTCAAGCTCGATGACGTGCGCGAGGCCCTGACGCCGCTGGGCGTGCAGGGCCTGACCGTCAGCGAGGTGAAGGGGTTCGGCCGCCAGAAGGGACAGACCGAAATCTACCGGGGCGCGGAATACCACGTGAACTTCCTTCCCAAAGTGAAGATCGAGGTGGCCGTTCCCGCCGACCTCGCCGAGCAGGTGGTGGAGGCGATCACGAAGTCGGCCCACACCGGCAAGATCGGCGACGGCAAGATTTTCGTCCTCGACATCGATCGCGCCGTACGCATCCGCACCGGCGAAACCGATGCCCAGGCGCTGTGAGCAGGCTCAATTCCGACAGGAAGACGAGGGACAATCGAGAATGAGAAGGCTGACCCACACCCTGGCGGCGCGCGCGGGGCTTGCGCTGTTGCCGCTGCTGCTGGCCGCGCCCGCTTTCGCCGACGATCAGCCGGCGGCGGCCGCAGCAGCCCCCGCTGCCGCGGCGGTCGCCGCCGCCGTCACCAAGATCGACAGCGGCGACACCGCCTGGATGCTGGCCAGCACGGCGCTGGTGCTGATGATGACCATTCCGGGCCTGGCGCTGTTCTACGGCGGTATGGTGCGCAAGAAGAACATCCTTGCCACCATCATGCAGTCCTTCACCATCTGCTGCCTGGTCACGGTCACCTGGATGGTGGCGGGCTACAGCCTCGCGTTCACCAACGGCAACGCCTATATCGGCGACCTGTCGCGCTTCTTCCTCTCGGGCTTCGGCCAGAACTGGGACAAGGCGTTCACGCTCGGCGCCGGCGTGGACTCGGCGGTGCCGACGACCATCCCCGAGAGCGTCTATATGATGTTCCAGATGACGTTCGCGATCATCACGCCGGCGCTGATCGCGGGCGCGTTCGCGGACCGCATGAAGTTCTCGGCCATGTGCCTGTTCATGGTGCTGTGGTCGCTGTTCGTCTATTCGCCGATCGCGCACTGGGTCTGGAGCGCGACCGGCTGGCTCGGTGCCGGCGTGTTCGGCCTGCCGGGTGCGGCGGACTTCGCCGGCGGCACGGTGGTGCACATCAATGCCGGCGTCGCCGGCCTGGTGGCGGCACTCGTACTGGGCAAGCGCGTCGGCTACGGCAGCGACAACATGGCGCCGTATAACGTCGCCTATGCCGTGATCGGCGCCTCGCTGCTATGGGTCGGCTGGTTCGGCTTCAATGCCGGCTCCGCGGTGGCGGCGAACGGCCGCGCCGGCATGGCGATGACGGTGACGCAGATCGCCACCGCCGCGGCGGCGCTGGCGTGGACGTTCGCGGAATGGGGCAGCAAGGGCAAGCCGAGCGTGCTCGGCGCCGCCTCCGGCGCGGTGGCCGGCCTGGTCGCGATCACGCCGGCCTCGGGCTTCGTGTTGCCCGGCCCGGCGCTGATCATCGGCATCGCCGCGGGCGTGATCTGCTTCTGGTCGGCGACCAGCCTCAAGCACGTGCTCGGCTATGACGACAGCCTCGATGCCTTCGGCGTGCATGGTGTTGGCGGCATCATCGGCGCGTTGCTCACCGGCGTGTTCGCCTTCGGCCCGTTCACCGCCACCAAGGACGCGCCGCTGGGCGTCAACATCGGTGGCATCGCGCAGTTCGAGGCGCAGGTGATCGCGGTGCTGGCGACGCTGGTCTGGAGCGGCGTGGTCAGCTTCGTGCTGTTCAAGATCGTCGATGTGGTGATCGGTCTGCGCGTCACCGAGGAAGAAGAGATGGAGGGCCTCGACGTGGTCCTTCACGGCGAACGCCTCGGCTGAGGCCCTCCCCCCGACCCTCTCCCGCACGGGCGGGAGAGGGTTACGTGCAGCGCCCGGCGAAGGGCCGGCGTCAGGGCGCCGTCAGCGCCCCGCCCGCGGCGCCCACCCCGCCGCCGATCAATGCACCGGTGCCGGCCCCGACCCCCGTCACCGCCCCGATTCCGGCACCCGCGCCCGCGCCGATCGCTCCGCCCGTCACGCCTCGGGTCAGCGGACTTTCGCCGCAGGCCGCGAGGCCGATGGCCAGGAAGGCAAGCGCGAAGGCGGTGGCCAATCCGCGTCGCATGACTGTCACTCCTCACGGTTGATGACACGGCGGTAACGCGCGAACGCGGCAACAGTCGCCGCCGCTATGAGGCACAACGGTGCCATAACCGTGCCCCGCCAGTGTCTCGGCCCTTGAGATCGGCGGGGGGAGCGGTTAAGCCGTGCCCCTTCCCGGCTGCGCTGCCAAAAGGGTTCCCCGTCATGTTCTCACGCTTGCTTGGCTTCATGTCGGCGGACATGGCGATCGATCTCGGTACCGCGAATACGCTCGTCTATGTCAAGGGGCGTGGCATCGTGCTGGACGAGCCGAGTGTGGTCGCGATCGCCGACGTGCGCGGCAAGAAGCAGGTGCTGGCGGTCGGCGAGGAAGCGAAGCTGATGCTCGGCCGCACGCCGGGCAACATCTCCGCCATCCGCCCGCTGCGCGACGGCGTCATCGCCGATTTCGAGGTCGCGGAGGAGATGATCAAGCACTTCATCCGCAAGGTGCATAACCGCCGCGGCTTCGCGAGCCCGATGATCATCGTCTGCGTGCCCTCAGGCTCGACCGCGGTGGAGCGGCGGGCCATCCAGGAAAGCGCGGAAAGCGCCGGAGCGCGCAAGGTGCGGCTGATCGAGGAGCCGATGGCGGCGGCGATCGGCGCCGGCCTGCCGGTGACCGAACCGTCCGGCAGCATGGTGGTCGATGTCGGCGGCGGCACCACCGAAGTGGCCGTGATCTCGCTCGGCGGCATCGTCTATTCGCGCAGCGTGCGCGTCGGCGGCGACAAGATGGACGAGGCGATCATCAGCTACATCCGCCGCAACACCAACCTGCTGATCGGCGAAAGCTCGGCCGAGCGCATCAAGATGGAGATCGGCGCCGCCTCGCAGCCCTACGAGGGCGACGAGGGGCCGACCTGCGAGGTCAAAGGCCGCGATCTGATGAACGGTGTGCCGCGCGAGGTGGTGGTCAGCCAGCGCCAGATCGCCGACAGCCTCGCCGAGCCGGTGAGCGCGATCGTGGAGGCAGTGAAAGTGGCGCTGGAGAACACGCCGCCCGAGCTCGCTGCCGACATCGTGGACAAGGGCATCGTGCTGACCGGCGGCGGCGCGCTGCTGCACCGGCTGGACCAGGTGCTGCGGGATGCCACCGGCCTGCCGGTCACGGTCGCCGAGGACGCGCTGCAATGCGTGGCGCTCGGTACCGGGCGGGCGCTGGAGGAGATGAAGCGCCTGGGGAACGTGCTGACGACGATGTATTAAATCTCGCGCGGTCCGGCCTGCTGAGGCAGACTGCGGCGTTCGTTGCGAAGGGTTCGCGCCGGTGATCCGGCTTTCCATTCCGGTCCGCCAGGCCCTGGCGAAACTGACGTTGCCGGTGCTGATCGCGGCGGCGTTCGTGCTGATGCTGCTGGGCAAGGCGGACACGGTGCTGGTGGAGCGCGCGCGCATGGCGCTGGCCGACGGGCTGGCGCCGCTCTATGCCCTGCTCGCCGAGCCGGTGGGGGCTTTGCGAGGCTCCATCGACGGCATGGCCGAGCTGTTCGCGCTGCATGCCGAGAACGCGCGGCTGCGCGCCGAGAACGAGCGGCTGCGGCAATGGGAGTCGGTGGCGCTGGCGCTGGACGCCGAAAACGCGGCGCTGAAGGCGAACCTGCACTGGATCCCAGACCCGGCGGCGAGCTTCGTCACCGCCCGCGTGGTGGCGGATGCCGGCGGCGTGTATGCGCGCGCGGTGCTGCTCTCGACCGGGCCGGGCGCGCATGTCGCCAAGGGCCAGGTGGCGCTGGACGACCGCGGGCTGGTCGGGCGCGTGACCGAACTCGGCAGCCGCAGCGCCCGCGTCCTGCTGATCACCGACATCAACAGCCGCATCCCGGTGATCCTGGAAACCAGCCGCGGGCATGCGATCGTCGCCGGCACCAACGGCCCGCGCCCGCGCCTGCTCTACTGGCCGGAGGGCCAGATGCCCGTGGAAGGGGAGCGCGTGGTGACCAGCGCCGAGGCGAATGCCTTCCCGGCCGGGCTGCCGGTGGGCATGGTGCATGTGGTCGGCCGCAACGCCGTCGAGATCGCGCCGGCGGCGCGGCTCGACCGGCTGGAGATCGTGCGCATCTTCGACTACGGGCTCAGCGGCATCGCGCCGCCCGACGCCGTGCCGGCGCGGCTGCAGGCCGCGGACCGGCGGCGCTGAGATGGAGCGGCTGCCCGGCATTCGGCCGCGCGAGAGCCTGGGGCGGCGCCTGGACATGGCGGCGCGCTGGTCCTTCCCGGCCGCCACGACGGCGTTGCTGCTGCTCGCGGCCGCGACGCCGCTCGGTCTGCCGGGGCAGGCGGAGTTGCAGGCGTCGGTTGCCCTGGCGGGTGTGTTCTTCTGGTCGCTGTTCCGCCCGGCCGCGATGCTGCCGCTGGTGGTGTTCCTGATCGGGCTGCTGGCTGACCTGCTCGGCTATGCGCCGCCGGGGGTGGGCGTGCTGTCGCTGCTGCTGGTCCACGGCGTCGCCGTGCGCTGGCGGCGGCTGCTGACCCGGCAGGGCTTCCTGCTGGTCTGGTTCGTGTTCGCAGCGGTCGCGGCGACGGCGGCGGTGCTGCAATGGGGGCTGACCGCGGTGCTGACCTGGCGGCTGTTGCCGCCCGGCCCGGCGCTGTTGCAGGCGCTGGTCGCTGCCGGCCTCTATCCCGCGCTGGCGACGCTGCTGACGCGCGCGCATCTGTCGCTCGCCGCGCCGGAAAGCGCATGAAACGCGAGACCAGGCGCACCGGCGTGTTCACCCGCCGAACCTTGCTGATCGCCGGCGCGCAGGTGGCGGCGTTCGGCGGGTTGGCGGCGAGGCTTTATCAGGTGCAAGTGGTCGAGGGCGGCAAGTATGCGACGCTCGCCGAGACCAACCGCGTCAGCGCGCGGCTGATCGCGCCGCCGCGCGGACGGCTGCTCGACCGGATGGGGGCGCCGGTGGCCAACAACCGGCAGAACTGGCGCGCCTTGCTGGTCGCCGAGCAGGCGCAGGACGTGGGCGCCACGCTGGACGCCTTTTCGCGCATCGTGCCGTTGGCCGACCATGAGCGTGCGCGGATCGAACGCGACGTGCGCCGACATCGCCGCTTCATCCCCGTGACCGTGCGCGAATTCCTGGAATGGGAGGAGATGGCGCGGCTGGAGGTCAACGCGCCCGACCTGCCCGGCATCCTGATCGACCTCGGCACCACGCGCCAGTATCCGCTCGGGCCGGCGCTGGCGCATGTGGTGGGCTACGTCGCACCGCCGGGCGAAGCGGACATGGGCGAAGAACCGATGCTTGCCCTGCCCGGCATCCGCGTCGGTCGCGCCGGGCTGGAAAAGCATCACGAGCTGGCCCTGCGCGGCCGCGCCGGTGCGGTGCAGATCGAGGTGAACGCGGTCGGCCGCGCGATCCGCGAGCTGGTGCGCCAGGACGGCGTGCCGGGCGACGACATCACGCTCACCATCGACGCCGGATTGCAGCAGCAGGTGATCGGCCATCTTGGCGAGGAGAGCGCGAGCGCGGTCGTGCTCGACGCCCGCAACGGCGAAGTGCTGGCGATGGCGACCAACCCGTCCTTCGACCCGAGCCTGTTCGACTCCGGGGTTTCGCAGGCGCAGTGGGTCGAATGGACCAACAACCGCCGCGCGCCGCTGATCAACAAGGCGGTCGCCGGCCTCTACGCACCCGGCTCGACGTTCAAGATGGTGGTGGCGCTGGCCGGGCTGGAGGCGAAGGCGATCACCCCCACGGACCGCATCAACTGTCCCGGCTATCTCGACCTGGGCGACACGCGCTTCCATTGCTGGCGCAAGGGCGGCCACGGCGTGCTCGAACTGCGCGGCGGGCTGAAGAATTCCTGCGACGTGTTCTTCTACGAGGTGGCGCGCCGCACCGGCATCGACCACATCGCCGCGATGGCGAAGCGCTTCGGCCTCGGCGTCAGGCTCGATATCGAGCTGCCGGGCGCGCGAGCCGGGTTCGTGCCGACGCGCGAGTGGCGCATCGCGCAGGGCAAGCCGTGGAATCTCGGCGATACCGTCGTGCATGGCATCGGCCAGGGCTTCCTGCAGCTCACGCCGCTGTCGCTGGCGACCATGGCGGCGCGCATCGCGACCGGGCGGGCGGTCGAGCCGCATCTGACGCGCGCGATCGGCGGCGTGGCGCAACCGGGACGGGACGTTGGCGAGTGGCCCACGCTCGGCCTGCCCGAGCGCGAGCTGCATGCGGTGCGCGAGGGCATGTGGGCGGTGGTCAACGAGCGCGACGGCACCGCGCCGATCGCCAGGCTCGCTTTCCCGAACATCCAGATGGCCGGCAAGACCGGATCGTCGCAGGTGCGGCGGGTGTCGCGCGAGCAGCGCGAGCACGGCTTCAAGTCCGAGAACCTGCCGTGGGAGTTCCGGCCGCACGCGCTGTTCGTGGCGTTCGCGCCCTATGACGCGCCGCGCTACGCGCTGGCGGTGGTCGTGGAACATGGCAATGCGGGTGCTGCGATGGCGGCGCCGATCGCGCGCGACATCATGACCGACGTGCTGAACCGCGATCCCGCGGCACCCGGCGAAGCGCCGCCGCAGCGGGTAGCGGGGGGCAGTGCGGCATGAGCGTGCTGGAACGCCGGCTGATCCGCGAGACCTCGTTCGGCCTGACCGCAAAGGTGTGGCAGGTGAACTGGCTGTTCGTGCTGTTGCTGTGCGCGCTCGCGGCGGTCGGCTATGTCGCGCTGTATTCCGCCGGCGGCGGGCCGGAGCCGTATGCCTCCCGCCACGCCCTGCGCTTCGCCTTCGGGCTGACGCTGATGCTCGGCATCGCGCTCGTGGACATCCGCTTCATCGCCCGCCTGTCCTGGCCGGCCTATGCGCTCGGCGTCGCGCTGCTGCTGCTGGTCGCCGGCATGGGGCATGTCGGCAAGGGCGCGCAGCGCTGGATCGAGATCGGCGGCATGCAGTGGCAGCCGAGCGAGTTCATGAAGCTTGCGCTGGTGCTGGCGCTCGCCTCCTGGTTCCGCAATGCGTCGTGGGAGCGCATGGGCAACGTGCTGTTCCTGATCCCGCCGGCGCTCGCGGTGCTGGTGCCGGTGGCGCTGATCCTGAAGGAGCCGAATCTCGGCACCGCCGTCATCACTGCCGTGGTCGGCGGCAGCATCTTCCTCGCCGCCGGGCTGCGCTGGTGGAAGCTCGGGCTGGTCGCTGCCGCGGTCGGCGGGGCGGCGCCGATCGCCTACGGCCGTCTGCACGACTACCAGCGCGCGCGCATCACCACCTTCCTCGATCCCGCAAGCGACCCGCTCGGCGCCGGCTACAACATCATCCAGTCGAAGATTGCGCTCGGTTCGGGCGGAACGTGGGGCAAGGGGTTCATGCAGGGCACGCAGAACCACCTGAACTTCCTGCCCGAGAAGCAGACCGATTTCGTGTTTACCATCATCGCGGAGGAGTTCGGCCTGGTCGGCAGCCTCGCCGTGCTGGCCCTGCTGGCGCTGATCGTGCTCGCCGGCATGGCGATGGCGCTGCGCTGCCGCAATCCGTACGGGCGGCTGGTCGCGCTTGGCATCTCGGTCAATTTCTTCATGTATGTGTTTGTGAACGTCGCGATGGTGATGGGCGCCATCCCGGTGGGCGGCGTGCCGCTGCCGCTGGTGTCGCACGGCGGCTCGGCGATGATCATGGTGATGATCGGCTTCGGCGTGCTGATGTCGGCCTATGTCCATCGCGACGCCGAACCCGGCGACGAGGACGCCTGAGGCGGCGTCAGCCGCGCAGTTCCACGGGCCGTGCCGCCCCTTCCGTGCGGGCGGCGGGTGGGCGGGCGCGTGGCAGCGTCAGCCGGAAACGGGTGCCGGAAGCGGCGGTTTCGAGCAGACTTACCTCGCCATCGTGGGCGCGCATCAGGTCATGCACGATCGCCAGGCCAAGGCCGGTGCTGCCCGGCCGGCCGCCGGTCACGAAGGGGTGGAACAGGGCTGCCTGCACCGGCGCCGGCAGGCCAGGGCCGTCGTCGGCCACCGTGATCGCCACGCTGGCGCCGTCCTCCTCGGCGGCCACATGCACATGGCGCGCCTGCGCTTCCCCGGCATTGCGCAGCAGGTTGGCGAATACGCGCACGATGCTGTCGTGGTTGGCGTCGATCTCCAGTGCCTGCGGTACGGCATTCTCGACGGCGAGATCGGGACAGACGGCATGGGTCTGCTCCGCCGCCTCGGCGACCGCAGGCCGCAGCGCCATGCGCTGGCGCAGCGGCGTGACCGGGACCTCGCGCGCGAACTCCACGGTGCGGCGCACCAGATCAGTCGCCCGCTCGACCGCGCGTACCAGCGTGTCGCCGGCGCGCTTGATCGAGGGTTCCTGGCTCATCTGCAGCCGCTCGGCGGTCAGCAGCGCCGGCGAGAGGATGCCGCGCAGGTCGTGGCTGATCCTGGCGACCGCGGTGCCGAGCGCGGCAAGGCGTGCGTTGCGCCACAGTGCCGTGCGCAGTTCCCGTTGCATGGCCGCGACTTCCCGCCCGGCCACGGCGATCTCGTCACCGTGCGCCCCGCCTGGATCGAAGGCGGCGGCGCGCTCGGGATCGGCACGGAAGCTGGCGATGCTCTCGGTCAGCCGGTGCAGCGGGCGCACCAACAGCAGCATCAGCGCGCCGTACAGCAGCACCGCGGCGACGGCGGCGACGATCAGCGAGACCGCGCCGATGCGGCGCGCGTAGGCCGCGAGGAAACCATCAAGGTCGCGGCGATGCACGCGCACGCTGACGCGGGCACCGTCGCGCAACGGGCTCGGCCCCTGCACGTCGAGCAGCCGGTCGTCGGTCCGGAACAGGCCGCCGATCGCATCGCCGAGCGCCGCCGGCATCGTGTCGTCCGCGAGATCGAGGCGGGCGGCGTTGTCGGGGCTGACATCCGGCCCGGCCAGCCGCATCGTCGCCCCCGGTGCCGCCAGTGTGACCGCCTCGACGCCGGCGAGTCGCAGCAGGTCGGCCCCGGCGCTGTCCTGCGCCGCACCGGCGCTGGCTGACAGCGCCGCCAACTGCCCTTCGCGCAGCCGCCGTTCCAGCCAGTCGCGACGGGCACCGGCGAGCGAGGGCAGGAAGAACAGGGCCTCGACGATCAGCACCGCCGCCGCCACGAGCCAAACCAGCCGGCGCGACAGCCGGCGCGGAGCGGCTTCGCGCGGGGCGTGATCAGAGGGCCGCGGAGAGCGGGTGTCGTCAACGGCGGACATTGGCGGGCCTTCTAACAGCCACGACATGCGGGCGCATTTAAATCCTGTCATCACCGGAGATGGGAAGGCGGCGACATTGACGCGGGCGGGACGCCACTCGTATAAGCCGCGGCCTGCAGCGGGGCCGCGACGGCGACCCTGCGTGCGCGCCTGTTCGCCGCGCGCCAAACCATCCCGATCGGAGAGACGACGTGAAGCGCACTTATCAACCGTCGAAGCTGGTCCGCAAGCACCGGCATGGGTTTCGCGCCCGCATGGCGACCGTCGGTGGCCGCAAGGTGCTGGCCAACCGTCGTGCCAAGGGCCGCAAGCGCCTGTCGGCCTGATCGGGCGCAGACCGGCTTCGTGCGATGGTGCCGGCGCCGCAGCGCCTCAAGCGCCGTGCCGACTTCCTGCGCGCCGCCGGCTCCGGCCGCAAGGCGGTACAGCCCGGCCTTGTGCTGCAGGTGCGCGCCCGCGACGACGGCGGGCCGGCGCGGGTGGGGTTCACCGTGACCAGGAAAGTCGGCAACGCCGTCGTGCGCAACCGCACGCGCCGGCGCCTCAAGGAGGCGGCGCGGCTGGTGCTGCGCCAGCAGTCGGTGGCCGGAGTTGATCTGGTTCTGATCGGGCGCGAGGGCACGCGCGCGCGGCCGTTCGCGGCGCTGCTCGACGACCTGCGGCGGGCGCTGGCCCGCGCGGGCGTGGCGGCATGAGCCCGGCCGCCGCCATTCTTGCCGGCGCGGTGCGCGCCTACCAGTTGACGGTGCGCCCGCTGATCGGCGCGCATTGCCGCTTCGAGCCGAGTTGCAGCCATTATGCCATCGCGGCGTTGCGCATGCATGGCGCGGGCCGCGGCAGCCTGCTCGCGGCGCGGCGCGTGCTGCGCTGCAATCCCTGGACCGCGGGCGGCTACGACCCGGTTCCCCCCCTCGCACATGGCCCGCACGGCCGGACGGCACCCTAGATGGACCAGAAGCGGCTTCTCCTCGCGATCGCGCTCTCGGTGGCGATCCTGTTCGTCTTCCAGGCGCTGATGCCGCGCCCGCCGCACCGCGCCCTGCCGCCCGTCCCGGCGCAGCAGACCGAGTCCGCCACGCCGGCAACCGCGCCGAAGCCCGCTGACACGCTGGGCGCGGCGACGCAGGACGCCGGCGTGGTGGCGGCCGCGTCGGTGCCGCGGCTGGCGATCGACGCACCGCGCGTCAGCGGCAGCATCAGCCTGCTCGGCGCCCGCTTCGACGACCTGGTGCTCAACGACTACCACGAAACCATCGCCAAAACCTCGCCGCTGGTCCGGCTGCTGGAGGCGCCGCGCG
>JAJZVE010000916.1 GCA_021845835.1 Pseudomonadota bacterium
CCGCTACGGGTTGACCATCGAGCGAGGCGCATCAAGGTGATGTCGGATGCCGGTTTTCCGAAATGACTGACGAGCCGTTCCGTGCCCGCCTTGGGTCGTGACCCGACACTCAAATCGAGACACCATAGGGCAAGCGCTCCCGAACTGGCTGTGCCCGTCTTTCAATGCGCCTCCGCCCAACTCCGCCCGATGCCGGTTTCCACCACCAGCGGCACGGCGAGCGTCGCCGCCGACTCCATCACCGTGCGGGCGACCTGGGCGGTGGCATCGGCCTCGGCCTCCGGCGCCTCGAACAGCAATTCGTCATGCACCTGCAGCAGCATCCGCGCCGACAGGCCCGCTGCCTGCAAGGCGGCTGGCAGGCGGACCATGGCGCGCTTGATGATGTCGGCAGCACCCCCCTGCAGCGGCGCGTTGATCGCCTGCCGCTCGGCATAGCCGCGCCGCGCCGGGTTCCTGTCGGCGATGCCGGGAATCCAGCAGCGCCTGCCGAACGGCGTCAGCACGTAGCCGGCGATGCGCGCCTCCTCCTTCGTGCGCTCCATGTAGCTGCGGATGCCGGGATAGCGGGCGAAATAGGCGTCGATATAGGCGCGCGCCTCGCCCGGCTCGATCTGCAGCTGGCGGGCGAGGCCGAAGGCGGAGATGCCGTAGATGATGCCGAAGTTGATCGCCTTCGCGCGCCGCCTTGTCATCGGGTCCATGCCGGCCATCGGGATGCCGAACACCTCGCTCGCGGTGCGGGCGTGGATGTCCTCGCCGCGCGCGAAGCTCTCGCGGAGCGCGGCGATGTCGGCGACATGGGCGAGCAGGCGGAGTTCGATCTGCGAATAGTCGGCGCTGACCAGACGGTGCCCCGGTGCCGCGATGAAGGCGTGGCGGATGCGGCTGCCTTCCTCGGTGCGGATCGGGATGTTCTGCAGGTTCGGATCGGTGGAGGACAGCCGTCCGGTGCTCGCGATCGCCATCGCGAAGCTGGTGTGTACGCGCCCGGTTTCCGGGTTGATCTGCTCGACCAGCGCGTCGGCATAGGTCGATTTCAGTTTTGCGAGCTGCCGCCAGTCGAGCACGCGCGCGGGCAGGGCGTGGCCCTGCTCGGCGAGCGCCTGCAGCACGCCGGCATCGGTGCCCCAGGCGCCGGTCTTCATCCGCTTGCCGCCGGAGAGGCCCATGCGGTCGAACAGCACCTCGCCCAGTTGCTTGGCGCTGCCGACATTGAAGGACTCGCCTGCGAGCTTGTGGATCTCCTGCTCGATCACCGCCATGCGGCCGGCGAAATCCTCCGACATCGCGCGCAGGTCGGCCGCGTCCACCGTGATACCGGCAACCTCCATGTCGCGCAGCACCAGGATCAGCCGCCGTTCGACCTGTTCATAGAGGGCGAGCGATTTCGCGGCGCGCAGCCGCGGCCGCAGCGCGTGCCAGAGTCGCAGGGTGACGTCGGCATCCTCGGCGGCATAGGCGGTGGCGCGGTCGAGCGGCACCTCCGCGAAGGTCACGCGCGCCCTGCCGGTGCCGGTCACCTCGTCATAGCTGATCGGCGTGTGTCCCAGGTGCAGCGTGGCGAGTTCGTCCATGCCGTGCCCGTGCGCGCCGGCATCCTGCGCGTAGGAAATCACCATCGTGTCGTCGAGTGGCACGGCGAGCGGCGCGC
Source organism: Pseudomonadota bacterium (assembly GCA_021845835.1). The sequence goes on from JAJZVE010000916.1 coordinate 1,655, forward strand.
CGGCGCGGGCCAGCACCGTCAGGTCGAACTTGGCGTTGTGGAACACCTTGAGCACCGCTGCATCCGTCAGCAGCGGCGCCAGCAGTTCCAGTGCGGCGTCCGGCGCGATCTGCGCCTGTTCGCCGGCATGGCGCAGCGGCACGTAGCAGGCATGGCCGGGCGCGGTCGCCAGCGAGAAGCCGACGAGATGCGCGCGCATGGCATCGAGACTGTCCGTCTCGGTATCGACGGCGACCACGCCGGCGTCGCGCGAAGCGGCGATCCAGCCATGCAATGCCTCCGTCGTGGTCACGCACGCATACGGCCCGAACGGGACGGCGGGCGCCGGCGCGGCGGCCTCGGGCGCGGCCGGCCTGTCGCCTGCTTCGGCGGCGGCTCCGGACGCATGGCCGTCGAGGCCGAGCCGGGTCAGCGTCGAGCGGAATCCCTGCGTCCGCAGCCAGTCGGCGAGCCGCGTTTCGTCCGGCTCGCGCGCGGCGAGCTCGTCGAGCGGCATCGGCAGCGGCACGTCGTCGCGCAGCAGCACGAGCTGCCGCGACAGGCGCGCGGCGTCGGCATGCGCGATCAGCATTTCCCGTCGTTTCGACGGCTTCATCGACGGCGCGGCGGCCAGCACGTGCTCCAGGTCGCCAAACTCGCCGATCAGCTGCGCCGCGTTCTTCGGCCCGATGCCGGGCACGCCCGGCACGTTGTCCACCGAATCGCCCATCAGCGCCTGCACGTCGATCAGCTTCTCCGGCGCGACGCCGAACTTCTCCATCACCTCGGCCGGGCCGATCGGCTTCTGCTTGATCGGGTCGAGCATGACGACACCGGGACGGAGCAGCTGCATCAGGTCCTTGTCGGAGGAGACGATGGTGGCGCGCCCGCCGTTCGCCACCGCCTCCCGCGCGTAGGAGGCGATGAGGTCGTCGGCCTCCCAGTCGGCCAGCTCGATCGCCGGCACGCCGAACGCCGCCGTGGCTTCGCGCACCAGCGCGAATTGCGGCCTGAGGTCCTCCGGCGGTTCCGGCCGCTGCGCCTTGTAGCGGTCGTACAGCCGGTTGCGGAACGTGTGCCGGCCGGCGTCGAAGATGACGGCCAGATGCGTCCCGACATGCTCGCGCAGCAGCCTGGCGAGCATGTTGGTGAACCCGAACACGGCATTCACCGGCACGCCGTCCGGCCGCGTCATCGGCGGCAGCGCGTGGAAGGCGCGGAAGATGAACCCCGAGCCG
>JAJZVE010000025.1:0-12529 GCA_021845835.1 Pseudomonadota bacterium
GGAGTTCCCGAAGGCGCTGACGCCGCCCGGCGGCGGCGAGCAGGTCATCGTCCAGGACGAGGCCGAGGAACGCGCATGGCTGGAGAAGTGGACCACGCCGCCGGCGTCCGGCGGCCGGAAGAAGGCTGCCTGACATGGCCCGCAAACCAATCGCCCCGAAGCCGTCCGAGGATTGGGTGGCGCGCGATGCGATGCACACGCTGATGCGCGCCGAGGAAATCAAGCGCGACCCGAAGCTGATGCAGAAAGTCCGCGCGCACGCTGCGCAGCACCGTGAAGCGCTGGGCAAGATCGCGCGCGCGCCGAGGGCGAAGTGACCACCGCGCTTGACCTGATCACCGACGCGCTGAACCGGATCGGCGTCTATGCGGCCGGAGAGACGATCTCCGACGCGGATGCCGAGCAGGCGCTGACGACGCTGAATGACATGCTCGACGGCTGGAGCAACCAGTCGCTCGCCTGCTACGCCGTGCAGGAACAGAGTTTCCCGATGGTCGCCGGTGTCTCGGCCTACACGATCGGCCCCGGCGGCACGTTCAACGGCACGCGCCCGCTGAAAATCCTGGATGCGCCGGGGCGGTGCTATTTCCAGGACGAGAACCTGATCAACTACGCGCTGAATGTGGTGGATCAGACGCAATGGAACCTGATCGCGCCGCGGAACATCGAATCCACGTTCCCCGACACGCTGTTCTATGACCCGCAATATCCGCTCGGGATCATCAACATCTATCCCGTGCCGCTCGCATCCTACACGCTGTTTTTCGACGCCTATCTGCAGCTTGCCGATCTCGGGTCACTGACGGCGACGATGAGCCTGCCGCCGGGCTACGCGCGGGCGATCAAGGCAAATCTTGCGGTGGAACTCTGGACCTACTTCAAGGATGGGCAGCCCACACCGATACACATGCGCGCGGCGATGAGCAGCCTTGCCGACGTGAAGCGAACCAACACGCGGTCGCAGACAGCGCGCGTCGCGCCCGGCCTTGGTGCCGGCGCGCACTCGTGGACCAACATCTACACCGACACCGCCTCCTGATGCCGTCGTTCCGCACCCCGTTCATCGGCCCGGCCTATATCGAGCGGGCCGGGAACTTCGCCAGCGCGCGGCTGATCAACCTCTACCCGGAGTTCGCCGAAGGGCCGGGCGCGAAGGGCGTGGGCGTGTTCTACGCCACGCCGGGGCTGGGGCTGGACTTCACCGTGGGCAGCGGCCCGATCCGCGGCATGGCGATCCTGAACGGCGTTCTGTACGTCGTCTCCGGGAACGCGGTCTATCAGATCAGCAGCACGATTCCCGCCGCGCAGATCGGCACGCTGCCGACATCGACCGGACCCGTGAGCATCGTGTCCGGCACGAATCAACTGGTGATTTTTGACGGGATGGCGGGGACACTGGCCCCCGCAGGGTATCCGCTGACGGGAGGCACGCTCGGCTCCGGCGGCTCTCAAAATGCGGTCGGCGATGTCATCACGCTGGCGGCGGCCGGCGGCACGCAAGTAGCGACGGCCACCGTCACCGTGACATCCGTCAATGCCGGCGTCATTACCGGATTCACGATATCGTCCAGCGGTTCGTTCACCTCTCTGCCCACCGGATTCACGCAAGCCAGCACCACGGGGTCGGGGTCGGGGTTCACGCTGACATCTCCGACATTCGGCACCGCCGCGCAACTGTTCACGCTGAACCTGCCGTTTCCGAACCCGGTCATGGGCGCGTATCAGGACGGCTTCGGTCTGGTCATGTTCTCGAACAGCAACAAGATCGCAGCGTCCAACGCGCTCGACCTGTCGGTCTGGTACGGGCTGTCCTTCGGCGTCGCGGACGGCAATGCCGAGAATGCCGTGGCGCTCGCGAACATCCATCGCGAGGTGTGGGTGTTCAAGTCCACCGTCATCGAGGTGTGGGACGACACGGGCGCCTATCCGTTCCCGTTCGCGCGCAACGAGGGCGTCTATCCGGAGGTCGGATGCGCGGCGCCGTTCTCCGTCGCGCAGGCCGGAGAGTTCCTGATCTTCCTGGCGCAAACGAAGATGGGCGACCGGCGCGTCTGCATGATGGAGGGCTACAAGCCCGTCTTCATCTCGACGGCGGCGATCGAGCAGTTGATCGCCCCATACGCCACGGTTTCCGACGCGATCGGCTACGCCTACGAGCAGCAGGGACACATCTTCTACGTGCTCACGTTCCCGTCCGGAAATGAGACGTGGGTCTATGACCTGACGGAAAGCAGTCGTGTCGGCATGCCGATCTGGCACAAGCGGGCGGCGTTCGCGAACGGTCAATTCAGCCGACATTGGGGCAACTGCTACGCTTTTTTCAACGAGACGCATCTTGTCGGCGACTACCAGAGCGGGAACGTCTACTATTTTTCGCTCGGCGCCGCGACCGACAACGGGCAGCAGCGGAAATGGTTGCGGTCCTGGCGCGCGCTGCCGAAGCCAACCGATCGACCGCTCACGTTCCACTCTCTGCGCATCGACATGGAGACTGGCATTGGCGTGACGGCGGGGACGAACCCCCAGGCGGTGCTGCGCTGGTCCGACGACGGCGGCCATACGTGGTCGTCCGAGCGATACGCGGCGGCCGGCACACCGGGGCAGACGGCGCAGCGGGTGATGTTCCGGCGCCTTGGCTCCACGCGGCGCAATAGCGGTCTCGATCGCACCTTCGAGTTGTCGTCCACGGATGTATTCCAGGTCGGTCTGATCGGCGCGGAACTGGATGCGTCGTGACGCAGACGCTTTCCCCGCCGCCGAGCATCTCGCAGCCGATCGCGCTCGCGAACGGCCTGATTGCGCGCGAGTGGTATCGCTGGCTCTACCTGCTGGGTCAGCAGGCGTTCATCGGCGGCGGCGCTGGCAACGGCGGATCGGACGTGCCGATCGCTGTCAGCGCGTCGCCGTTCGTCTATGCGCCGACGCAGGCCGGAACGGTACTGCTTTCCGGCGGCGGAATCACGGCGCTGGAACTGTCGCGCACGGGTGTCTGGCGCGAGATCGGGTCTTTCCGCGCTCCGGTTCCGATGAGCGTCGGCGACTCTCTCCGCGTGTCGTGGACGCAGGTCGCGCCGACCATGATCTTCTTCCCGAGGTAGCACGATGACGACCGCGATTTCGCCGCTTCCGATGCAGCGGTTCACCGACAACAACGGCAACCCGCTGTCCGGCGGAAAGCTGTTCGTCTATCTGGCCGGCACCACGACCAAGACCACGACCTACACGGATTCTACCGGCAGCACGCCGAACACGAATCCGGTGATCCTAAATACCCGCGGCGAGGCGTCGGTCTGGTTGACGCCGGGGGCGAATGTGAAGTTCGTCCTGTCGCCTTCCACGGACACCGACCCGCCGACGAACCCGATCTGGACGGTGGACAACATCGCACCGGCGGACGGTATCTCGGCCGCGATGCTGCCGGTGGTGGAGGCGAGCACCACGGCGGACGCGCTCACGGCGATGGGAGCGGCGCCCTCTAAGGACCCAACTATCACCGGCAGCATCGCCCTCACGGACGCAGCGGGCAATTCGCGCAATCTGTTCTACGAGACCAGCGGCGTGCAGCGATGGTCTGCGACGACGGATTCAACGGCCGAAGGCGGCTCGAATGCCGGCTCGAATTTCCTGATCGCGCGTTTCTCCGACGCTGGGACATTTATCGACAATCCCGTCTATATCACGCGCTCTACCGGCGTTGCGGAGTTCTCTCAACCGCCCGTCGTGCCGGACGCCACCGCATCGGGCAACCCGGTGAACCTCGGGCAGTTCGCTGCATCGACCGGAGCGGCCGGCTACCAGACGTGGCCTACCGGCGTGCTGGAGCAGTGGGGGGCGGTGACGAAAGGCGCCAGCGCATCGCAGGTGGTGACGTTCTCCAGGGCATTCCCGACCGCCTGCTGGGGTGTCGTTCTGTCGGACAATCCCGCCGCGGCGTGCGGCTATGTGCAGCGCGTGAACAGCCTGAGCACCACCGGCTTTACCATCACCGCGGACGTGTTCGCCTCGGGGTCAAACCCGAACACGACGGTCTATTGGCGGGCGATCGGCAATTGATCCAGCCCTTCCTCATCACCGGGCTGCCGCGCAGCCGGACGGCGTGGCTGGCGGCGCTGGCGAATACGGTGCCGGGCGCGCTGTGCCGTCACGAGCCGACGCAGGACTGGCCGGCGTGGCAGACGTGCTTCACCGCATGGCGCGAGGAGGCGCACCCGTTTGCCGGGTTCTCGGATCACGTCCTGGGGCTGCATCTGGCCGAGATCGTGCGCGAGATCGGCCCGCGCGTGCTGATCGTGGAGCGGGACGCGGCGAGCGTGGAGCGGGCGCTGGCGCGCGTGCTGCCGGGGGTGAACACGCGGCCGTTGCTGACCGTGTTGGTGGACCGGCTGCGGGCGGCCCGGGGGTTACCGGGCGTCAAGGTGGTGCCGTTCGCCGCGCTGCGGCACTGCTCGGCGGCGATGGACTGCCTGGGGCACCTGCTGCCGGGGGCCGCGATCGACCCGGCCAAGGTGCGGGCGATGCTGCATCTGAACGTGCAGGCGGATGTGGGGCGCACCACGGAAATTGCCACGCACCGAGCGGGCGATGTGGCGGCGATCCTGGGCGATGATGTGATGCAGTTGCTGATGGAGGCTGTCTGATGCCCTTCGGTGCAATCCTCGGTGCCATTGGCGCCATCGGTGGGGCTGCGATCAGCGCGGGCGGCACGCAGTCGGCGGCCGACACGCAGGCCGCCGCGGCGAACGCCGCTGCGGGCGTCCAGCAGAACGAGTTCAACACCACCCAGCGCAACCTTGCGCCCTACATGGCGGCCGGCGGGAACGCCCTGAGCGTTCTGCAGTCGCTGCTGGGGATCCCCGGAAGCGCGGCGCCGGCGCAGGGCGCGGCGGCACCGGCGGCGAGCGCGGGCGGTCTGCCGGCGGGATATTCGCTGCAGCCGTCCTACGGTCAGGTGGCGACCGAGGGCGCCCGCGGCACGATGGGCACGTCGCAGGGCCTGACCGGCTACAACGTCATGGGGCCGAACGGCGCGATGATCGGCACGGTGCCGGTGAGCGGCAACCCGCAGACGGCCGCGGCCGGTCTGGTGGGGGCGCTCGGGGGGAATGTCGCCGGCAACGCGCCGGGTGCGGGGGTCGCGCCGACCGCGCCGACCGGCAACGCGCTCACCGATCCGCGGGCGCTGATGGGCACGTCGTTTCAGTCGTCGCCCGGATACCAGTTTGCGCTGAACCAGGCGATGGGCGCCGTCACGAACAGCGCCGCGGCGCGAGGCGGCATCGGCGGCGGCAACACGCTGGCCGCCCTGCAGCACTACGGGGTCGGGCTGGCGAACCAGGACTATTACAACTGGCTCGGGGACTATTTCGGGCAGGCCAACAACTACGTCGGGCAGGTCGGGAACATGGCGCAGCTTGGGCAGAACTCGGCGGTAAATGTCGGTAGTCAGGGCAACACGGCCATGAACAACATCGGAAATTCGCTGATGGGCGCAGGAAATGCCCGCGCGGCCGGCACGATGGGCGTTGCCAACGCGCTGACGAATGGTATCCAGAACATCGACTGGTCAGCGATTCTCGGGTCCAACAACGGCGGTGGCGGTGGCTACAGCAACGCCTGGGGGTACTGAGCCATGCCGATCGACCCGAGCATCCCGCTTTCCTCCGCGCAGTTGAACCCGCTCCAGACGGCGCAGCTTGCCGGCCAGCGGTTGCAGTTGCAGCAGGCGCGGCAGGGCATCGCGGACCAGAACGCGCTGCGGACCCTGTTCGCGCAGCCGGGCGCCGTGGACGCGCAGGGCATGCCGACGCAGAACACGCTGGCGCGGCTGACGCAGATGAACCCCGAGGAAGCGATGAAGCTGCGGGGACAGATGCTGGACCTGCAGTTGGGCAAGGCGGGCCTGTCCGAAAAGCAGTGGAAGGCCGGAGTCGATGCGGCGGCCGGCGCGAAGCAGTTGTACGACCAGCAGATTGACCAGGGCGTCTCTCCCGCGCAGGCGCAGCGCAACGCGCAGGTTCTGTATTCGCAGAACATGAAGCAGCTTGCGCAATCGGGGCTGCTGTCGCCGGATCAGATCGCGATGCTGAACCCGACGTTCGACCCGCAGCGCGTGGCATCGAACATGGAGATGCTGAAGTTCCGGGAGCAGCGGCGCGAGAACCAGCAGCGGATCGGGATGGAGGGGGCGCGGCTGGAGATGGAGCGGCAGTTCCACAACGATGAACTCGGGCTGCAGCGGGATCGGTTGGCGGCAGACCAGAAAGCACGCGAGGCGGATGTCGCGCTACGCCGTGACATCATGAAGCGGCAAGAGGAAGATGCTTCCGTGACCCGCGATCTTCGGAAAGCGCAGATCGACAAGATCAAACATGACGAAGAAACCGGAAAATTCGTCTGGAATCCCGGCATCGGCGACGACGGAACGGGTAAGCAGGTGCCGGGCATGTACCGCATGTCCACCACGGACGCGAAGGCCAAGCCGGAGTTCTTTCCTGGCGTGGTCACGACGCCGAAGGGGCAGGTTCTCACGCCCGAGGATCAGCAGCACATCGACGAAACCGCCAAGATGATCGCCAACTATCAGATGCCGCCGTTGGCCGGCTACGCGATGCGGTCGCCGTATGGGCAGAAAGTCATGGCGCGGGTCGCCGAGTTGAACCCGACTTATCAGACGGAGCAGTACAATTCCCGCAACAAGGCCGTTTCCGCGTTCTCCACCGGCAAGCAGGGCGATACCGTCCGGTTCCTGAACACGTCGATCTCGCATCTGGACACCTTGCAGCAGGCGGTCGATGCGCTCTCCACCGGGAACGTGCGCGCATTGAACGCCCTGACGAACAACTTCCAACGCGAGTTCGGCGTGGCGGCGCCGACGAATTTCGAGACGGTGAAGAACATCGTCGGGCAGGAAATCGTCAAGGCGATCACGGGCAGTTCGGGCGCCGAAAGTGACCGGCAGGCGGCGCAGAATGCCTTCGACAAGGCCAACAGCCCGGAGGCGCTTGTGGGCGCGATCCATGTTGTCAAGGCGTTGCTCGGCGGTCAGATGCGCTCGCTGCGGAAGCAGTACGAGGACACGACGGGGCTGAAGAACTTCGACGATCGGCTGACCCCGGAGGCGAAGGCGGCGCTGGAAGATGGGCCACCGGCTCCCGCGCACGCGGAACCGCCGGCGGCCACATCCAACGCAATCCCCGCGATCCCGATGAAAGATGGCGCCGTTGACGCCAAGGGGCTGCAGGTCGGCAAGTTCTACACGCTGCCGAACGGCCGCATCGGGCAGTGGGACGGCAAGGCGTTCCGCATTGCGAAGCCGGAAAAGCACGCGGAGGCAGCCCCGGCCCGTCCGAAGTTGGCTGACGCGGATATTCTGGCGCAGGCGAGGCAGGCCATCCAAGCCGGCGCGGACCCGGCGAAAATTGCGGCATGGCTGCACGCATGGGGGGTTGCTCCGGTCGCATGAGCAACCTCGCGGACAACATCTTCGGGCCGCTGATCCCTGCCGCCGGGAAGCCTTTGCCGCCCTACTACGGCCCTGTAGGCACCGAGACGACGCAGGGCATGCAGAGTGCGGATGGACGGCCGTTCGATCCGCTGGTGGGCAACAGCGCGGCGCTGGGCATGCCGATGACGGCATCCCACGATATGCGACTGACGGACGCGGCCGGCAACCCGACGCCGCGCGCCGAGAACGCCGCGAACATGATGATGGGGTTCGTGGGTGGGACCGCGCCGGGTGAAGGAGTATTGGCGCATCATGCGACGTGGGAGCAATTTGATAAGCCAGATTTTTCGAAACTTGGGGAATCCACGCATCCGAATGTCGCAGGAATGCCTAATGAGAATTGGGCCATGAATTTGGCAAAGTCTGGGTTCTGGACAGCGAAAAACAGTGTTGCGGATAAAATAGCCGCACCTATTGATATGCAGTTTCTTTTGAATGGAAATATGAAAAATTACCGCAGCCTCGATTCTCTTGAGGCGGCAATAAGAAAAGCAGGTGGCCCGAATGAATTTCGGGATTCCATGATAAAGAATGGTTATTCTCACGCAAAAGTTAAAGACGAAGAAATGGGGACCACGTCTTTTGTTACTTTTAACCCTAATGACATCCTCCGCAAATACGGCCTCGCCGGCCTGACCGTTGGCGGTGGTGCAGCGAGTGCGGGCAACGTGTTCGGGTCGCTTGTCCCCGCGCAGGGAAATCAGTGATGACAGACGACGTTGTGACGCTGGATCAGGTCCGGCAGATGGTCGGCACTGACCACGGCGATACGGTGACGCTCGACGACCTGAACCGCATGGTGAAGCTGCGGCACATGCTGCGCGCGCAGGCCGAGCCACACACCACGCTCGCCGGCATCGAGGGCGCCATCACGCGCGGCCTCGCGCCCTATGCGGCAGGCGCGGCGGCCGGCGCGGCGGCGGGTGCGCCCCTGGCCGGCGTCGGGGCGGTCCCAGGCGCCGCCGCCGGCATCGGCGCGGTTGCCCTGACCGATCTCGCGTCCCTCGCGTCGCGCGGCGCGCATGCCGTCCTGGGAACGCCCGTGCTGCCGTCCGCGTCCGAAGTCGTCGGGCGCGGGCTGGATGCGATCGGCGTACGCCGTCCGCAGACGGGAACCGAGCGCGTCGTCGAGACGGCAGCGGGCGGTCTCGGTGGCGGCCTGGGCATGGCGAAGGGCGGCGAGGTGCTGGCGAACGCGCTCGCGGACCCGGCGATGCGTGCCGCCGCCGCGAAACTGGCCGCACGCCCGCTCACGGGGGCTGCCAGCGGCGCCGGATCGGGCGCCGGGCAGCAGGCGGCGGCGGAGGGCGGCATCGGCGCCGAGGGGCAGTTCCTGGCGTCGCTGTTGGGTGGCGTGCTGGGGGGTGGTCTGGTGGAGGGGCCGGCGGCGTTCGCGGCCAGCCGAACGCCCGAAGCGATCCAATCCAAGGCTGCCGACACGGTGCTCGGCCGTATGGCACAGGACGCGCGGGCCGGCGGTGTGACGGCGCAGGACATTCTGGACCTACGCGCCAAGACGCCGGACAAGCCGCTGACGCTGGCCGATCTCGGCGGCGAGAACACGCTTGCGCTCGCCGGGAAGATGGCGCGCTCACCCGGCGAGTCGCGGCAGACCATGGCGAACTTCCTGAACACGCGCGACCAGGGCGCCGGCACGCGGCTCGCCGGGGATGTGGACGCGGCGCTCGGTAAGGGCAGCGGCTATGACACCGCGCGCGAACTGGCGCAGGTGCGCTCCGTGGCCGCGCGGCCGCTCTACGAGGAAGCGTTCGCGCAGCCGGTGACGATGGCCGATGTGCGGCCGTTCCAGCGGTTCGTAACGGATAAGATCGGTCAGGATGCGCTGGCGAAGGGCCTGCGCGTCGTGGAATTGGAGCATCTGGCCGAGGGGAAGATGTTCGATCCGGAGAAATACGGTGTCACCCGAAGCGAGCAGACTGGCAAATGGATCATCGACCCCGACATCCTCGCCGGCAAGAAAGCTCCCAGCATGCGGATGCTGGACGCGGTGAAGCGCGGCTATGACGACATCGTGGAGGGCTTCCGCGACCCCACCAGCGGGCGCCTGAACCTGGACCAGTACGGCCGCGCGGTGAACGATGTGCGCGCCAACTACACGGGCGCGCTGCGCACCAAGTTCCCGAAATACAACGCCGCTCTCGACGCCTGGGCCGGGCCGTCCCGATCGCTGGACGCGCTGCGGCAGGGCCAGGGCTTCTCGCTTCGGCGCCCGGAGGAAATCGCGCGCCAGTATGGCGACCTGTCCGCAGGCGACCGGGAATTCTTCAAGCTCGGCGTGGCGGACAAGCTGCGGACGGAGCTTGCCAAGAAAGGGCCGGCGGCGGACGAGGCGAAGGCCATCATCGGCAGCGACTGGAAGCGCAGCCAGTTGCGCCCGCTGTTCAATACGGCTGAGGACTACGACCGCTTCATCCACTCCGTCGAGGCGGAGGCGCGCATGTTCGCCACGCGCTACGAGGTGTTGGGCAACTCGAAAACCGCCGCCCGCGCCGCCGAGGACCAGTCCCCGGACATGGACCCCTACGCCCGTTTCCTGCGGGCGGGCGCGCACGCGGCGCACGGCAACCACCTGAGCGCGGTGATGAACGTGATGAGCGGCGCGAAGAACCTGCTATCGCGGCCCGATCCGCGGCTGCATGGCGTCATCGCGAACCTCCTGACAGACACCCTCCAGGGTCCGGACTCCAACGCCCTCCGTCTCCTCCAGGGTTTCGGAAACGGCGCCCCGAGCCGGCCACCAATCGCCGGGCCGATAGCGGCCCCGGCGATCGTCCGCGGCCTGTCGCCTGCGCTCCCACCAGCGGCGCAACCGATACCGGGCGTCCAGCAGCAGCAGCAATAGGAGCGGGACGCCAGCAAAGGCGCCCGTATGAGGATGGTTCACACCCCCGACCCTACGCCGCCGCCCGCGCGCGCGCAACGATCCGACGATGCCGTCTCCGTCACGATCCGGCGCGGCGATGCGGTGGTAGAGTTCCGCGTCGCCGGACTGCGCGAGGCGGCAACGCGCATGGGCGCCTACTGGCCCGCGCTGTTCGACGGACCGGCGCGGGAGGTGGCGGCGATGGAGGCGATGGCGGTGGCGATCGAGGACGGGTTGCGGGAGCGGCGGACGTGACGCGGCGGATCGAGGGCATACGGATCGAGTTCATCGACCACGCGGCGCAGCGTTACCCCACGGCTGGCGATTGGTTCTTCGACGGCGACGTTCTGGTGATCCGCGTCAGCCGGACGGCCGACGAACGCCACCAGCAACTTGTTGCGATGCACGAACTCGCCGAGGCGCTGATCTGCGTGCGGGATGGGGTGACGGCCGAGGCGGTGGACGCTTTCGACATGGGGCCGGGCGCGACGCTCGCCGATCCCGGCAACTCGCCCGATGCGCCATACCACGCGCAGCACATGGTCGCGACGGCGATTGAGCGGGTGATGGCGTCGGCGCTTGGCGTGGAGTGGGGCGACTACGACGCGGCACTGGAGGGGCTTTGATGCGCGTCCTAGTCATCGACACCGAAACCCTGTTCCTCGATTTCGTCCTGCGCGCCGCCGCCGCCGGGCATGATGTGCGCTGGTATCGCCACAGTCCACGCAAGCCGATCCACGACGGCGACGGGTTCGCGGGCTTCCAGCGCGTCGCGGACTGGCGCCAGCATATGGCATGGGCGCGCGAGGGGCTGATCGTCAACACCGGCAACGCCGCGCTGCTGCACGAACTGGACCGCTACCGGGAACTGCCCGGCTACGACCGGGCGATCTTCGGGCCGTCCGTGGCGTCCGCGCGGCTGGAGATCGACCGCGGCGCCGGGATGGAGGCGTTCAAGGCGGTCGGGATCGAGTTGGTGCCATACCAGACCGTGGCGTCGCTGGACGAGGCCGAGGCCGTCGCGCGCCGCACCGACCGGGCATTGGTGTTCAAGCCGGCGGGCAGCACGGAGGACAAGAGCGCGACCTACGTTGCGAAAGACCCGGCTGATCTGGTGGGCTGGCTTCGGCGCAAGAAAGCGCGCGGTGGTCTCGGCAAGGGGCCGTTCATGCTGCAGGACAAGTTGGACATGGTGGGCGAGTTGTCCGTGGCCGGCTGGTTCGGGCCGGAAGGGTTCCTGCCGGACAAGTGGAACGTCTGCGCCGAGTTCAAGAAGTTCATGGCCGGCGATATCGGCATGGCGACCGGCGAGATGGGCAGCGTCACGCAATATGTCCGCTCCGACAAGCTCGCCGCGGAAGCGCTGGAACCGTTGGCGCCGATCCTGCGCACGCTCGGGCACCGGGGGGATATCTGCGTCTCGGGCGGCATGGATGCGCGCGGGCGCTTTTCCCCGTTCGAGTTCACCTGCCGGTTCGGCTACCCGGCATGGTTCAACCAATCCGCCTGTCACCGCGGCGACCCGGTGGAGTGGATGCGCGACCTGCTCGCCGGCCGCGATACCCTGCGCGTCTCGCACGACGTGTGCGTGTCCGTGGTGCTCGGTGCCGGCCGCTTCCCCCACAACGCCACGCCGCCGGACCAGATCGAGGGGCTGCCGATCGCGGGCGTGGAGGACGTGATCGACGACCTGCATCTGTGCCAGGTCATGCGCGGGATGGCACCGGTGATGCAGGGCGGGGAGGTCGTGGACGTGCCGACGTGTCAGGTGGCCGGCGAGTACGTGGCCGTCGCCACCGGCACCGCGCCGACCGTGGAGGCGGCGCGCAAGAGCGTCTATGCGACCGTCGATGCGGTTGCGTTTCCGGACAAGATGTATCGGAACGATATCGGCTGTTCCCTGCGGGAATCGCTGCCGAAATTCCATGCACACGGCTATTATGCCGACATGCGATACGATTGATCCCAGCGGCCGACGCCACGTCCCACCGCGACGCCGGCCTGACCCACCGCAGCGAAGGAGCCGCCGACAATGGGCTATCGCCAGACTGTCCGTACCGGGAACAAGAGTCTATGCCCGAGGACGTAATGCGCCAGTTGGGGCAGCTTGAGGGCCGCATGGACGCGATGGAAGCGCGGCA
>JAJZVE010000025.1:12629-16301 GCA_021845835.1 Pseudomonadota bacterium
GGGGTTAGGACACGCGCCGCGCCAACGCCTCTTTGGCGTTGGCCGACCACTCCATCCGCACGTAGGCGCCGCGCGCGATCTCGGCCTCGGCCCGCGCCTTGAGCGCGTCCAGATCGGCGCCGTCGAGCGTGAGATAGCCGCCCGCGCTGTTGATGAGCCGCACTGCGTAGGGACCGACTTGGTGCGCGGGCCGGCCCGTCAGGGTGTTGATCTGCGTCTGCATGGTCGCCTCCATCTGATGCCGCGACATTAACCGCCTGTCTCCCGCCGTGTCAACCATTCTCTGACAAGAAACTTGACGAAGAATGCCCGGATGGGCTATCACCGGGGCATGAGATCGACACCTAAAGTAAAGCGCGTTTCGCCGCCGGCCGATGAGCCGGAAGCCCCGCGTCGTCATATGCTTGGCTACGTCCGAGTCAGCATGTCGGACCAAAATAACGAGCGTCAGAAAGCTGATCTCGTTCGCTTCGGGGTGCATCCCGACGACATCTTTGAGGACAAGGCCAGCGGCCGAAATATGGACCGGCGCGGCTGGCGTGCATGTTGGCGCGAAATCCACGAAGGCGACTTGCTGGTAATCCATGCGATCGACCGGCTTGGCCGCGACCTCGTAGAAGTAGCGCAGACTGTCCGTGACCTGCACGCCAAGGGCGCCGACTTGAAGGTGCTCTCAATGGACATCGACACGCGAACCATCACCGGGCGGCTGATCTTCAACATCTTGGCCGCGATGGCTCAGTGGGAACGCGAGTTGATCGTGGAACGCACAAAGTCAGGGCTGGCGAATGCGCGGGCGCAGGGGAAGGTCGGCGGCCGGCGGCCGAAAGCGACCGACGCGCAACTGATCGCGGCGCGGAGGCGGATCGACAGGGGCGCCGAGGGCGCCGACGTGGCGAAGGAACTGAACATGACGCGAGCCGGTCTCTACAAGGCATTCGACCGGCTCAGGAAGGAAGGGAAGCTCAAGTGAGCACAGACCAGACGACGATCCCGCCGTTGCGCGGCCTGGAACGTGCGGCGTCATGGTTGGCCTATCAGGCCGTGCGGCATTGGCCGTGGAATGCCGCCTATGGCGTCACGAGGCCGATTTACTTTGCGTTGCTACCGTGGGCCGGGCGCTGGGCCTATGCGCCAGATGGAGGTGGACTGTGACTGACAGCCCCGACCGTCCCGATACGACCGCCGCCCTGACCAGTATCTGCGGTGACGCAGCGCGCTACGATCGGGGCGAATGCAATTATCCGAAATGCGGGTGCGACCTGACGCAACCGGGCGACCGGCCGAAGACCACCGGCGCCGTCCTACTGCCATGCCCGGCTTGCGGTGTCATGAGCGCGCCGAACTCGGGCGCCATTCCGCAACATCGCCGGGAGCGCGCGGCTATCGCGCTGTGGCACCGATTCGCGCCGAACTCGTCTTTGGAATGGGAAAATGAGATGCACCAGGCTGAATACCGCCTCGCCGTCGATGCCATCGTGGAGGCCCTCAATGGCCGCGAATGAAACGACCGCCGACCTCGTGCGCGACTTGCGTGAGCGCGTGATAGGCCACCCGCGCCTGCTGACGGCGGCGGCGGACGAGATCGAGCGGCTGGAGCGCGAGCGCGACGAGATGTCCGTGCTGGCGCTGCGCGACGGGCGCGAGGTCGAGCGGCTGCGCGCGGCACTCACGAGCATCCGCGAGTGCATGGGTGGCGATGATCCGAGTAGCGGGTGGAGCGCGCCGGAAGACGTGTGGGGCATTGCAACGGAGGCTCTGAATGGCCGCGAATGAAACGACCGCACACGCCAACAAGGTAATGGACGCAGCTATGGCTTTGGGCGCGTTGGCTGGTGCCTTGTGGGGCATCACGCTTCTGATGGCAACTTTTGGTGCTGTGCATATGATGAAGGCTGACGCACCACCTTCCTTTTCACTAGCTGCTGTTGCTTTTTGTGGAGGAGCGGCCGGATTAGTGACAGCGATAGCGACGAAACTATGACCGGCGCATCCGACCAGCCACGAACCACCGGCGGCCAGAAGCTGGGCGGCCTGACGCGCAAAGGGGGTCAGAACACTTCGACGCAAGTATTGGAGCGACCGGGCGCCCCACGCATGACGCAGGGCGAGGCGAACCGCGCGATGTGGGCTGAACTTGACCGCCGGCAACAAGAGATCACCCGCCTCCGCGACCTGCTGCGACGCTGGCACGCCGCCGGCAGCCTGAGCGGCGGCCAACTGGCCGATCTGATCCGCGAGACGGAGGGGGTGCTGGGCTGACGGTGTATCCGGCGCCTAGCCGTCCGCCTCGATGGTTGGCCCTCTGAGCCGCTTCGGTTGGCCGGGGCGGGACAACGGGGCCAACCCGCGACGGCGGCGCACCTCCGCGCCAATCGCAGCATAGACCTGGCGGCCGAGCGCTTTCGGAACCGGCACGCCGGCCGCCGCCAGCACCGAAATCGCGTGCAGGATGTCATCCATCTTCGGCATCGGATGGTTGGCCGGGGCGGTTGGCCGCTCATCCGGCGGGATGACCGCATTACCCTCGTCCACGTTGGCCTGGGTCCGCACCGCCCGCTCCAGCCATTGCGCGACGGACAACCCGGCCCGTCCGGCACAGTCAACCGCGGTTTTCCGTGTCGGCACGTCTACCGCCTTGATCGTCCAGTTGGCCCGATCGGCCTCCGGGTTGTCCTGCATCGTTGTCCCTCCGCTTGCTGGCCGGAGGTTGGCCGAGTTGGCCGCGCGAGTCTAGGCCGGTTGGCCGCGGCGCCGGTTTGCCCAAGCCGCCGCCGCGCGCGCCTCGCTGGCCCGGAGCGCGGCGGCGAGCGACGGCGCCGCGGCAGGGTGTGACAGGTCGGCAGAGCACTGAATCCTGATAGGAATCTGCTCTTGAGCGGCGACTGGTGGCGATTCGATTAACACGTCCGCAGAACGTGTTAACGAAATGGGCGCTCCGAGCACATATGCGTTCGCCCCCCGCACGGCCCATCCCCGGCCGCAGATCACCCGCGCGCGCCAGGTGAGCAGCCCGAGCGCGCGCAGGCGTGCCAGGGCGCGCAGGACCGTCCTGCGGCAGCAGCCGGCGGCGCGGGCCAGGGCGCGGTGCGTCGGCGTGGCGCTGCGCCAGTGCAGCAGCTTGGCGAGGATGTGGATGTGCAGGCGGGTCGGGCGCTGGCCGGGCGGCAGCGTGCGTGCGAGGCGGTCGGCGGTGGCGAGGGTGGGGTGCATTGGCGGCTCCTGAGCGAGCCGGCCGTCTGGACGTGCGGGACCGTTGCCCGATTGGGGCTTGATTCCGGCGCTGCGCTGTGAGACGGTGATGACGCCAATCACTCACCGTCTTTGCGGGGCCGCCTGTCCATCGGGCGGCTTTCGCTTTTCTAGGCCATCGGTTGCTCCGCCGGCCGGGGATTCGGCCGGACGGGCAACCTGCGCCGATTCATGCGCCGAGGGCAAGCGGGATCAGGCGCGGGTGGCGGTTGCCGGCTTATGCGCTGCCGGGAAACGGGCGTTTGAGGACGGTTCCAGAGTGGCCCGCTACCACACGGGCCATTCCGAAATGGTCACGGCGCTTCGACGTAATCCGCCACCTTGTCGAGTGCCTCCCCCAGCAGAATCACGGCACTCGTCAGGCGCTCATCTGCGCCGGCTTCCTCGACGGCCTGGACGGCATCGCGGATCGCCTTCTCG
>JAJZVE010000917.1 GCA_021845835.1 Pseudomonadota bacterium
TGGGGAACGACTGGGACACGGCGTTCCTGGCCGTGCTCCACGCGTTTTGCCTCCGCCTGTTCTATCGCTCCGCCGCCGACACCTGCCTGGAAATCGAGGCCAAGAGCGCCGGGTTCGGGACCCAGGCTCCGGGACTGAACGACACCGCGTCCGCCAGGGCCATCGACGTGCGGCACGAGGCGTGGGTGAAGCAGTTGCCGGCGACGTCCGGCGAACTCTGGGACGGGCTCGTCGGCTTCGACACCGACACGCGTGCGGCGCTGTTCGCGCATTGCGCAGCGTTGACGATCAATGCGCTGCATGAACCCTGGAACCGCCGTCCTGGCGCGCTGGCGCACGCCGATCTGCTGGCCCGGGCGGTCGGTCTCGACATGGCGGCGGCCGGCTGGGTGCCGACTGTCGAGACCTATCTCGGCCGGGTGCCGAAGGCGCGCATCCTGGATGCGGTGCGCGAGGCAAAGGGCGAGCACGCGGCCCAGCTGATCGACCACCTGAAGAAGCCGGAGATGGCGCAAGAGGCTGAACGGCTGCTCGCCGGCACCTTCTGGCTGCCCGAGCCGCTCCGCACGCCCGGGTTGCCTGACGCTGCGGCCGTCCCTGCCGCGGCCAGTGACGATGAAGCCGAGGGCGCGGCCGACGGTGACGCCGACGCAATCACCGCACTGCCGGCGTTCCTGATCGACGCCGAAAATCCCGCCGTGCCGCAGGCCATCGCCGCTGAGTGACCGATGAAGGCCCGGGGCATCCTGCCTCGGGCCTTCATCGGCTTTCTCGAACCCCGAAGGACCACCCCCATGATCGACAACCCGAACGATGCCTTCGCGCAGTACGAGGCCCAGGCCCGGCTGCGCGCCGAGTTGGCCCGCGACGTGACACCGCTCAACAAGGCCGCGCTGTTCGCCGTTCTTCAGGCTGCTGGCGTTCAGCATGTCACCGTTCACTTCGACGGCGCCGGTGATTCCGGACAGATCGAGAGCATCGACGTGACGAACCCAGACGAAACCGCCGCCGCATTGCCCGACGGCACCATCGAGATCCGCACCCCGCTCTGGGACGGAAGCGGCGTGCAGACCGAGACCATGCCGGTGCGCGACGCCATCGAGAAGCTGGCCTACGACTTCCTCGAAGAGGTGCATGACGGCTGGGAGAACGAAGACGGCGCCTATGGCGAATTCGTCTTCGATGTCGGCGAGCGCACCATCCGTTTGGAATACAACGAGCGCGTGATGACGACCTCCTACTCCGAACACGAATTCTGAGGGAGGCGACGATGGCACACCCGTATCATCACGCCCTGTCTTCCGCCCGTCTCTGGGGCGGGACCGCGGACGATTACTTGCCACTGCACGCCTGGTTCGACGAGTCGAAGATGCTGACAGCGGATTTTCGACATCGTGCCCTGCGTCACCATGCCGAGGGCATCTTCATGGCGGAGCGATTCTTCGGGCCGACCATCACCGTCTCGACCGGGCGCGTTGTGCCGGTGCGGTTGATCGGCGAGCAGCACGTCCGCGAGGACCTCGGCTTCATCCCGAGCTTCGCCGACTGGGCACGCCGAATTCGGCCCGAGCCGTGGATGGGCCGCGCCCAACCAATCCATCGGGACGTCGATCCGTTTGCGGTGACCACCTGACCTGCCTTCGAGGCCGACGGCACCTCACGCGCTAACGGCCGCCTCGGCCGCGGCGAGCGCGCCCTCCAGATAGCCGCCGAATTCAGAGGCCGCTTCGGCGCCGGCAAGGGTGATCCGCTCGCCCCATGGGGACGGCAGGGCGATCGGGCGGTAGTCGGGATGCGCGTTGCCGTTGGTGTGGTCGGCTTCGGTCGCGGTGAAGGGTTCGGTTGCCCAGTCCTGGATGATCACCTCGCGCGGCCGTGCGGCCTCGGCGCCGAACAGAATGCCGAGTTGGCGGGCGACCAGCTCCGGCAGGGCCGTGCGTCGCCCCGCGCGCAGGGCGGGCGGCCAGGAGAAGAAGCCGAACAACGCAGCCTCGGCGGCGCTGGGGAGGCTTGCGTCGTGGAGTTCGCCGAGCGGTCCCGCCTGGCTGAACGCGCTGCCCGAGAGGCCCGCCTCGCGCCAGAACGGCCGATCGTAGATCGCCAGCGCCTTGGCTTGCCCCGCCATCCAGCCCGGCACAGCAGCAAGCGCCGCCTGCACGGACGGCGGCAGGGCAGGCAAGATCTCGATCCCGCCGATCAGCCGTGGCGGCAGGGCGAGCGCCGCGCTGGCGGCATGCAGCGTCACCGGCCCGGATCGGGTTTCGGCGGTGACGGCAACGCCCGTTCCGGTCAGCGCGACGCGTCGGGCCGCGTGTTCCAGCCGGACCACCCCGGGCGCGAGGCCGGCGGCGACGGCTTCCACCAGCGCCGCGATGCCGCCCGTGATGCGCATGCTCGGTGGCTCCTGCGCGAAGCCGTCCGGCATGCGCTGTATGCGCCCCGTCTGGTCCTGAAAGACGAAGCCGCCGGCCTCCGCCTGCTCCGTGAGCACCAGCCCTGCTGCCTGGACCGCCCGAGCGATGCGCGGCTGGATGGCGGGCCGGACCCAGGTAGGGCCGAGGTCGTAGGCGCCGGCCTCGGTGCGATGGCTCAGCACCCGCCCGCCGATGCGGGCGCGGGCTTCCAGCACCACCACCTCGGCGCCGCGCCCCGTTGCGGCCCGCGCCAGCGCGAGGCCGGAGAGCCCGGCGCCGATGACGATCAGATCCCCCATCTCAAGTCAGCCGAGATGGCCGGTCTTGCGATACAGCAGCGCGCCCTCCTGGCTTGCCAGCGTCAGGCGGCTGCCGGGCGGCAGACGGAGCCACGCGCCGGCACAGTGGGTGGTGCCGTCGATCACCACATCGCCCTCGACCACGAAAAA
>JAJZVE010000918.1 GCA_021845835.1 Pseudomonadota bacterium
CGGTTCCTGCGCCGGGGTGATGCCGAGATTGGTCTTCAGCGCAGCGAGATAGCCGGCGAGATCGGCGAAGCCCTGCCGGAATCCCGGACCGCCCTCCATCATGCCGTGTCCCATGCCCATGCCACCCGCACCGGGACCACCCATCGGGCCTGGCGCTACCTGTTGCGCATGCGCGATCCCGATACCGAACACCGCGGTCGCGCAAAGCGCCGCCAGCCGTGCCATGACGTGCATTGATTCCTCCTGATCGCTGCTCGTGGCGAAGCCTTGGCGCGGTGGCCGCGTCAGTTCGCACGCGCCCTGGCGCGAGGCCCGCCGAGCGGACCTGCCGCCCATAGCGGATGGCGCCGCCGTGCCGCCTTGATCCTGGTCAGCGGCGCGGGCCGGTCGCGCGATCGTGCGGATTGCGACGCGCGGCATGGCGGCGGCCATCGTCCGCCCGTCAGCTTCCATGGCGGCCGGACATCGCGCCTTGGCGCGCACTCTGCGCGGGCCGCAACGCGGCGCGTGCGCGCGGCAGCGACACGATGGCCCGCAACCCGCCCAGCGCCGATGTCTCCAGCCGGATGCCGCCGTCATAGGCGGCCGTGATGTCCTGCACGATCGACAGGCCGAGGCCGGAACCGGGCGCCGCCTCGTCAAGCTTGTGACCGCGCGCGAACACCCGCTGCCGCTCCGCCTCCGGCAGGCCGGGACCGTCATCCTCCACCACGATCCGCGTCGCGGAGGCCTCTTCCGCGACCGACACGGCGACCCGCGCGCGCGCCCATTTGCAGGCGTTGTCCAGCAGGTTGCCGACGATCTCGTCGAAATCCTGCGGCTCGACCTGCACCACGGCGCGGCTGCTCTCCGGCACGTCGATCCGCAGTCCGCGCCCGGCGTAGAGGGTGCGCATCGCCCCCGCCATCCGCGCAAGCTGCGGGCCGACCGCCGTCGTCGCACCCAGCACCCGCCCCGACGCCGCGGCGCGCGCCCGCGTCAGCGCGTAATCGATGCGCCGGCTCATCAGCGTCGCCTGTTCCAGCACCATCGCCGCCGTCTCGTCGGCCGGCAGCGATGCGGCCGCGTTGATGATGATCGCGAGCGGCGTCTTGAGCTGGTGGGCAAGATTGCCGGCCTCGGTGCGCGCGCGCTCCAGCACGGCGACGTTGTGCGCCAGCAGGCCGTTGAGATCATCGACGAGCGGCTGGATTTCCGCCGGATACTGTCCCTCCAGCCGCGCCGCCCGGCCGAGCCGCACCGCGGCCAGCGCAGCCTGCATCCGGCCGAGCGGACGCAGCGTGCCGACCGCCTGGGCCATGACGGCCAGCAACAGGCCGGCGGCCAGCGTGCCCAGCGTCAGCACCGTCATGCGCACGAAGGCGGCGGTCGCCCGGTTCACCACGTCGAGGTCGCCGGCCACCGCCGCGCGCACGACGCCGCGCAGGCCCGGCAGGCTGACCTTGCGCTCGACGGCAACGAGATGCTGCCCGTCGGGACCGGGCACGAGGTGCCGGTGCATCTGGCCGTTCGCAGGCGTGTCCCGTGGCAGCGGCAGCGTCCGGTCCCACAGCGAGCGGGAGCGCAGCATGGTGCCGCCCGGCCCGTCCACCTGCCAGTACAGCGCGGAATAGGGCCGCTCGAACCGCGGGTCGGTCATCGGATGCGCGAGCGTCAGGCCGCCCTTGTCATCGGGCTGCAGATTCGCCAGCAACTGGTTGAGATGCGTCGCCAGTTCGGCATCGAAGCGGCGCTCGACATGCGCGCGGAACAGCGTGGTCAGCACGACGCCGGTGACCAGCAGCGCCAGCGCGATCCAGATCAGCGATCCGGCGAGCAGCCGCGTCCGGAGCGACAGCCCCGACAGGACGGTCACGGCGCGTCCAGCCGGTAGCCGAGGCCGCGCACCGTCCGGATGGCATCCACGCCGAGCTTGCGGCGGATGCGGCCGATGAACACCTCGATCGTGTTGGACTCGCGCTCGTCCTCCAGGTCGTAGATGTGTTCGCCGAGTTCGCGTTGCGACACGATGCGCCCCTGGCGGTGCATCAGGTAGTTCAGCGTCTTGAACTCCTGCGCGGTCAGCGCAACCGGCCGGCCATCCACCGTCACCGTGCCCGAGGCCGCGTTCAGCGCGATCGGGCCGCAGGTGATCTCGGGCGATGCGAAGCCTTTCGAGCGGCGGATCAGCGCGTGCACCCGCGCGATCAGCTCCGCCATGACGAACGGCTTGGCGAGATAGTCGTCGGCGCCCGCGTTCAGTCCCTCCACCTTGCTGTGCCAGTCGGCGCGCGCGGTCAGGATCAGCACCGGCATGCGCGTGCCGCGGCCGCGCCAGTGGCGCAGCACCCCGAGCCCGTCCTGCTTCGGCAGTCCCAGGTCGAGCACCACCGCGTCATAGGGTTCGGTGTTGCCGAGCAGCCGCGCCTCCTCGCCGTCGAACGCCGCGTCCACGGAAAAGCCGGCGGCGGCCAGCGCCTCGCGCAGCTGCGCCGCCAGTTTCCGCTCGTCCTCGACCACCAGCACCCGCATCAATCCCCGCCTTTCGCCGGCGGCGCGTGGTGGTGTCCATGCGCGACCGGCGCCCCGCTGCGCGCATCGTAGCGCCATTTGCCGATGGCGCCGCCGGGCGAGAGGATGCGCAGTTCGTAGACCAGATGCCCGTCGTGCCTCTCGATCTCCACGCCGAGCAACTGGCCGGGATGCTCCCGGCGCGCGCGATCGAGGATGCGGTCGAACGGCAGCGCCTGCCCGGTCTCCACGGCCCGGCGGACTTCATCCTGGTCGTCGTCCGCCCGCGCGCCGGATGCGCCGAGCGCCAGCAGACAGGCAACCAGGATGAAGCGCCGCCTCATGCCCGCTTGCGCCCGGTGACCATGGCCC
>JAJZVE010000919.1 GCA_021845835.1 Pseudomonadota bacterium
GCGCTGGACGGCGTCAGCTTCTCGGTGCCGGCCGGCACGATGCTCGGCCTGGTCGGCAAGTCGGGGTCCGGGAAGTCCACCATCGCGCGGCTGCTGCAGGGCATCTCGCGCGACTACGAAGGCTTCCTCAAGCTCGACGGCAACGACCTGCGCGAGATCAACCTGACGCATCTGCGCCGCAACTTCGGCGTGGTGCTGCAGGAGAACTTCCTGTTCCGCGGCACCATCCGCGAGAACATCATCGCCGGCCGCGCGGGCCTGACGCTGACCGACGCGGTGCGCGCCGCGCGCCTGGCCGGCGCCGAGGAATTCATCGAGCGCATGCCGAACGGCTACGAGACCTGGATCGAAGAAGGCTCGCCCAACCTGTCGGGCGGCCAGCGGCAGCGGCTGGCGATCGCGCGCGCGCTGATCCACGACCCGCGCCTGCTGATCCTCGACGAGGCGACCAGCGCGCTCGACCCGGAAAGCGAGGCGCTGGTCAACGCCAACCTGACGCGCATCGGCAAGGGGCGCACGATGGTGATCGTGTCGCACCGCCTTGCCTCGCTGACCGATTGCGACCAGATCCTGGTGCTGGAAAAGGGCAAGGTGCTCGACATGGCGCCGCACGCGGTGCTGCTGGAACGCTGCTCGGTCTACCGGCAGCTCTGGTACCAGCAGAACCGTCACCTGGAGGGGCCGACGCCGCCGCGCGGCGGGGTGCCCGTGCTGGCGCAGGGAGCCTGACGCATGGCAAAAGGTCTGATCCGCTCGCGCGGGCCCGCCGCGGTCGCGGTTGCCGGCGGCGACGAGAGCATGGCCGGGCAGGCGGTGCTGGAATTCCAGTCGCCGACGCTGACGCTGGTGTCGCAGCCGGTGCCGCTCTCGACCCGCATGACGACATGGCTGATCAGCAGCTTCGTGGTCGCCAGCATCGTGATCTTCGGCGTGATCCCGGTGGACCGGCTGGTGTCCAGCCCCGCCATCCTGATCGCGCAGTCGCCGAACGTCATCGTGCAGCCGCTGGAGACGGCCATCGTGCGCCGCATCCTGGTGCATGAAGGCGAGCACGTGAAGAAGGGCCAGTTGCTCGCCGAACTGGACCCCACCTTCGCCGTCAGCGACGAGAAGGCGTCCGCCGCCCAGATGGCCAGCCTGCAGGCGCAGGTCAGCCGCATGAAGGCGGAGCTTGCCGGCAAGCCCTATGTCTCCGACGGCTCGCAATATGGACAGCTGGAGGAGATGGCGTATCTGCAGCACCACCAGCAATACGTCTTCACGCTTGACAATTACGACCAGCGGATCGCCGCCCAGCAGGCCAAGGTGCAGCAGGCGCAGGACGACGTGGCCAGCCTGACCCGGCAACTCGCCA
The DNA here is from genome assembly GCA_021845835.1 of Pseudomonadota bacterium. The sequence continues at coordinate 1,355 of JAJZVE010000919.1, forward strand.
AGCTCACCTCGGTCGAGCAGATCCGCAAGCAGCTGGAGCGGATGCAGGTCGGCAGCAAGCTGAACACGTTCCAGGCCGAGCTGGATCGCGAAACCGGCCAGCAGAAGCTGGCCGATGCGCAGCAGGCGCTGATCGGCGCGAAGCGCGATCTCGCCGGCATGATCGCCGAGCGCGACAGCTGGAAGCACAAATGGTTCGCCGATCTGCAGACGCAGGAAAGCGATCTGGAGCGCAGTCTGTCCAACATGCGCGGGGAGCAGGCGAAGAACGAACTGCGCCGCAAGCTGGTGGACATGCGGGCGCCGGAGGATTCGATCGTGCTCAGCGTCTCCCGCGTCGCGCCGGGAACGGTGCTGCAGTCGGGCGTGGAGCTGATGACCACGGTGCCGGAGGATTCGCCGCTGGAGGTGGTGGCGATGATCGACGGCGGCACCGCCGGGTTCGTGAAGCCGGGCGACAAGGTGTCGATCAAGTTCGATACGCTGCCTTATTTCCGTTATGGCTATGCGCTTGGCCACGTTGCCCGCATCAGCGCCGACAGCTTCACCGACCCGCAGGAGGGCCTCACCAATCCGCAGGCGACCTCGCCGAACATCTCGGCCAATTCGCCGGCGAACAACGGCTCGGGGCATGCGTATTATTATCGTGCGTTCGTCACGATCGACCAGATGAAGCTGCGCCATCCGCCGTCCAGCTTCAGCCTGAAGCCGGGCATGCCGCTGCAGGTGGACATCAATGTGGGACACCGCACCGTGCTGCAGTATTTCTTCGATCAGTTCATGCCTGTGTTCACCGAAGGTGCCAACGAGCCGACATGATGCGGCGCTGCGGTACGAGGGGCTGAAGCGATGGCAGGGGTATTCGGACGCCTGATCGGCCTGGGTTCGGCCGGCGGGGCGCTGAAGCGGGCGCAGGCCCTGGCCGAGCAGGGCAAGCGCGCCGAGGCGTTCCCGCTGCTGGCCAAGGCGGCGCAGGGCGGCATCGCCGAGGCCGAATATCTGGTCGGGCGCGCCTATCTTGAAGCGGCGGGAGTGCCCCGCAGCGCGACGGAGGCGACGCGCTGGCTGGAGAAGGCGGCCGAGCACGGCTATGTCGAGGCGCAGTCGCTGCTCGGCGCCGTCTATCTCTCCGGCATCACCGGCGTGGCGGCGGAGGCGGCGCAGTCCGGCTCCGCGCTGTTCGCGACCGCCGCGGCCGGCGGGTCGGTGCAGCCGGATTTCGACAAGGCCGCGCACTGGGCGCGCCGCGCGGCGGAAGGCGGCTCGGCCGACGGGCAGGCGCTGCTGGGCTATATCCTGACCTCGGGGCCGGAGTCGCTGCGCGATCTGCCGGCCGCCGAGGACTGGTATCGCAAGGCGGCGGCGGCGAACTCGCCGCAGGGCCAGCTTGGCTTCGGCATGGCGCTGCTGCGCCGGGCCAAGACCGCCGAGGAGCAGGCGGCGGGGGCGGCGGAACTGGCCAAGGCCGCCGAGTCCGGCCTGCCGACCGCGCAATACCTGCTGGGCGT
>JAJZVE010000920.1 GCA_021845835.1 Pseudomonadota bacterium
CGGCGTCCCGCGGCCGGCGTTCAGTCGATCACCGCCGCATGGCCGTCGGCGGCGGCGGCCGGCGCCGCGCCGGGGCGGCGCATCAGGAACAGCAGCGCCAGCGCCGGCAGCGTGGTCAGCATCATGAACTTGTAGTCGTCCACGTAGGCGATGATCAGCGCCTGGTTGTTGATGATGGCATCCAGCAGCTGCAGGCTGGCGTTGTGCGCGGGATCGAGCAGGTGGCCGAGCGCCCCGCCGGTCTGCAGCATGCGGTTGAACGGATTGACGAAGGCGCCGAGTTCGCTGTGCACCACCTGCACGTTCTGCGCCAGCAGCGCCGAGGTGACGGAGATGCCGATGGCGCTGCCGACGTTGCGGAACAGGCTGAGCAGCGCCGTGGCCTCGGTGCGCATCGGCGCCGGCAGGGTGGCGAAGGCGACCACCTGCAGCGGGATGAACACGAAGCCGAGCGCCGCGCCCTGCACCACCAGCGTCGCGATCATCGCCCAGCGGTCGATATCCGGCGTCCAGGTGGTGGATTCATAGAGCGACCAGATCAGCAGCAGCAGCCCGAACCCCATGATCTTGCGCGGATCGACGCGGCTGGTGAGCTTGCCGGCGATGAACATGCAGCCCATGGTGCCGATGCCGCGCGGCGCCATCACCAGCCCCGCCGTCGCCACCGGATAGTTGCCGAGCAACTGCAGCCACGGCGCCAGCAGGGCCGAGGTCGCCAGCAGCACCACGCCGACCGCGAACATCATCATCAGCGAGGCGGAGAAGTTCAGGTCCCTGAACAGGCGCGGCGAGATGAACGGCTTCTCCGCCGTCAGCAGATGCACCACGAACAGGTAGATGCCGAGGCCCGCCAGCACCGCCTCGGTGATGATCTCGCCCGAGGAGAACCAGTCCTTGTCCTGCCCGCGGTCGAGCATCATCTGCAGCGCGCCGAGGCCGATCGCGAGCACGGCGAAGCCGGTCCAGTCGAAGCGCAGGCCGGGATTGGTTTCCGTCTTCGGCATGAACAGCAGCAGGCCGCTGACCGCGGCGACGCCGAACGGCAGGTTGACGTAGAACACCCAGCGCCAGTTGTACACGTCGGTCAGGTAGCCGCCGAGCGTGGGGCCGAGGATCGGCCCGACCATCACGCCCATGCCCCACACCGCCATCGCGGTGCCGCGCATCGCCGGCGGGTAGATATCCAGCATCAGCGCCTGCGACAGCGGCACCAGCGCCGCGCCGAACACGCCCTGCGCGAGGCGGAACAGCACCATCTGCGGCAGCGACTGCGCCACCCCGCACATCATCGAGGTCGCGGTGAAGCCGACGAGGCAGAGGATGAACAGGTTCTTCCGCCCGAACCGCGCCGCCAGCCAGCCGACCGGCGCGGTCATGATCGCCGCCGCCACCACGTAGGACGTGAGCACCCAGGTGATCTGGTCCGAGGTCGCCGACAGGCTGCCCTGCATGTAGGGCAGCGCCACGTTGGCGATCGTCGAATCGAGCGCCTGCATCAGCGTGGCGATCATGGCGCAGACCGTGATCAGCGCCCGGTGCGGCACCGGGCGATCGGCGGCGCTGTCGGCCGGCGTCACGGCAGCAGGTCGGCGAAGTGTCGGGTATGGCCGGTGTCGATGTCCGCTTCCACGCTCATGCCGGCGCTCAGCGGCGGGTCGCCGGGCTTGCGGTCAAGATGGATGCGCACCGGCAGCCGCTGCACCACCTTCACCCAGTTGCCCGAGGAATTCTGCGCCGGCAGCACGGAAAATTCCGACGCCGAGGCGGGCGCGATGCTTTCCACCGTGCCGTGCCAGACGCGGCCGGGATAGGTATCGACCGTGACCTCCACCGGATCGCCGGGCTTGACCCAGGTGAGTTCGGTTTCCTTCGGGCTGGCCTCCACCCACAGGTCGCTGTCGGACACGAGGCCGAACGCCGCCTGCGCGGTGGACAGGTACATGCCGGGCTGCGCCGCCTCGACATTGGTGACGATGCCGTCGAACGGCGCGCGCACGATGGTATGGTCCAGTTCGCGCTGGAACTCGTCCACCCGCGCCTTCGCCTGCAGGTATTGCGGCATCGTGGTCACGTCGGCATCCGGGTTGCCGCCGAGCCGGGCAAGCTGCACCGACGCGAGGTCCTTCGCACTCTCCAGCGCCGCCTTGTCGGAGGCGAGCTTGAAGCGGGCATCGTCGTATTGCGCGCGGGTGACGCCGCCGCTGCGCACCAGGTTCGAGAACCGGTCGAAATTCGCCTGGTCGGCCTCCACCAGCGCCTGCCGCGTGGCGACGTCGCTCAGCATGCGCTTGTAGTCGCGCTGCATGGATTGCAGCACCAGCGCGGTCTGCGCCAGGTTCGCCTTGGCGCCCGCGAGCGCGATGCGCACCTGCCGGTCGCGCAGGGTGAACAGCAGGTCGCCCTTCCTGACGTGCTGGCCTTCATGCACGTTGACGGTGCCGACGATCCCGCCCTCGTCGTTGGACACGGCCAGCTTCGCCGCGCGGATATAGGCGTCGTCCACCGACACGTAGCGCCCGCCCTGCAGCCACCACCAGCCGGCGCCGGCCACCACCGCGGCGATGCCGCCCAGCATCAGCACCGGACGCAGGATCCTGGCGCGCGACCGGGCGGGCACGCCGAGCGAGATCGCCCCGGGGGTCGTGGTTGCCGAGGACATCAGGCCACCGCCTTGGATGCGTCCCGCGGCTCCCGCACCGGGTCGCGGTCGGGGGCGCGGTGACGGCATTCGCCAAGGATGGTGGCCTTCATGCGCAGCAATCCTTCGATCATGGTCCGCTCGGTGGCGGGGTCGACATGGGCGGTCGCCATGCGGTGCATGGCGGTGCGTTCGGTGTGCAGTTCGGCCAGGACGGGGGTG
>JAJZVE010000921.1 GCA_021845835.1 Pseudomonadota bacterium
GAAAACATCGATGCCTTCATCGTCCTCCGCTCCTCCCAACCAAGGGAACAAAAGCAGAAAACTCTAACTCAAATCGATCCAGCTTTCCGGGAGCGGATCAGGCCAGGTCAGTCGCAAAATCCGCGGCAAAACGCCGCAATTTCTGCTTAACTCGAATTGCCGAAAAGTTTAGCCTTAAGAAGGCCTTACGCTGGCGGAGGGAACAGGCGGTATCGAACCCGTCTCTGGCTGTTTCGGGTCAAATAACAGGGAATTTCGCGAATCTAGGCGCTGGCGAGCCCAGAGGAAGTCCAATTTAGTATGTTATTCCAGTGGCTTAGCCCCATATTCCCTACTCGACATAACAGGGAATATTTTTTCTGTTATCAGGGAATTTCATCGCCAGGAACAGGGAAAATCGAGCATGGCATCGCTACGAGGAGGTCGGGGGGCGCCGGCGCCGCGGAAGAAGCGCATGAACCCGACGAGTATTCTTCGCGGCGGTCGACGCCGAACCGGACAGGGTATCGGGGCCGATGACGTGGCGAGGCCGTCCGAGATAATCAGCGACTACGAGGCTCTTGCGCGGCTGATTGCGTCTGCGCCCCCGCCATGGCTGCCGGAGGTGTTACAAAATTGGGCGGCGTCACTCCGGTTTCAGGATCGGATGCGCTGCAGCTGGCTTTCTCGCGTCGAGTTACGGAGATCTTTGCGCGAGGTAGAGCAAGCTGCTGATCTGCTCGGGAAAGCTCTTATCAACACAGATATATGTCTGTTTCTCAACGCCGCGGGTGACGAGCCGATTGCCCACCGCGAACTCTTCGACCTGTTGCTGCGTGATCTCCGGATTCGCGCGATGTGTGCAGCTAATGGTCCGGATCTGGTGATGCCAGATGGCAAGACGAGGCGAGGCAGAGGCACTGCCGTTCCGCCGGGATTGATTGAGCCCCTTGGCCTCTGCGCCCTTCTGATTGCTGAGGCGTGGAAGCATTTCAACGGCGAATACCCTGGCTCGAAGAGCATGAAGGCGGCGGTGGTTGCTGACCGCCTCTGGACATTATCGGGCAACGAGCGGATTTCGTGGGGCGACGAACCCCTCAATGCGTGGCGGCCATACTTCGAGGCGGTGAAGTCGCCATTGTTCGACTGGCGTCGCAGAGGAGTTAGCGATCGTCTGAAGTGGCACGAAGCAGGTTCCCCCGCTCCGTCGAAGGTTCCTCAGTCTGATAGGAATCAAAAGCGGTCATAAATCGACGATTTGCTTCCACATGACACGGCGCGATTGCTGAGCCACATGCGCCTGCACCTCGATATTGGGGTGCAGGAGCAAGGCATGGGTAAACCTAGGACGAAAAGCATACGGGTAACGGCCGGGCCGCGCTTCCATCGCCCGAAGCTCGCGTACGCCTCCCCGTTGTCGCTCAAGCCAGCGCCGGGCAACCCGAGAGTGCATTCCCCTCGGCAGGTGCAGAAGATCGCATGCAGCATCGAGACGTTTGGCTTCAACGCACCATTGCTGGTTGATCGCAATGGCCAGCTGATTGCCGGGCACGGGCGCTGGATGGCGGCGAAGGCCCTGGGTCTGGAGCAGGTTCCCGTCGTCTGCCTGAGCCATCTGACGGAGGCACAGGCCAAAGCATACATGGTGGCCGATAATCAGATCGGCCTGCTGTCGACATGGGACGAGCGAGGTCTCGCGCTGGCACTGCAGGAGCTGCAGGAGATGGTCCTCGAGTTCGATCTCGAGGTCATCGGGTTCGACCTGCCGGAGATTGACCTGCGCATCCAGTCGCTCGACCAGCCGGAGGAGGCGGATGCCGCGGATACGTTCGACGGCCCGGAGGCGGTCGCGATCTCAAAGCCCGGTGATCTGTGGCATCTGGGGCATCATCGCCTGTTCTGTGGGAGCGCGCTGGAGGTGGCGGTCTACGAGGCGCTGCTCGGCGAGGAGCGCGCGGCGGCCGTCTTCACGGACCCTCCCTACAACGTCCGGATCAACGGCCACGTCTCCGGCAACGGCCGTGCGAAGCACCGTGAGTTCGCCATGGCGTCCGGCGAGATGGACGCGGACGAGTTCACCGCGTTCCTGCTGGGGTGGATGAAGCTGGTCCGCTCGCACATGACCGAGGCCGGCATCCTCTTCACTTGCATGGACTGGCGGCACCTCGCCGAGGTCTTGGCGGCCCTCACTCGAGCCGGCGACGAGCTGATCAACCTCTGCGTCTGGGTGAAGTCGAACGGCGGCATGGGCTCGCTCTACCGTTCGCGCCACGAACTCGTATTCGTCTCCCGGCCACGTGGCACGCGCCACCAGAACAACGTCCAGCTCGGTGTCTACGGCCGCAACCGCACCAATGTCTGGCACTACGCCGGCATGAACAGCTTCGCCGGCCGGGCACGGACGCGCGGCGCCGATGTCCACCCGACGGTGAAGCCGATCCGGATGGTCGCCGACGCCATCCTCGACGTGACCTCCCGCGGTGACATCGTGCTCGACCCGTTCTGCGGCAGCGGCACGACGATCCTCGCCGCCGAGCGCACCGGGCGGCGTGGTTACGGCATCGAGCTCGATCCGATCTACGTCGACCTCACCATTCGCCGCTGGCAGGCGATGACCAGGCAGGTCGCCACACTCGCCGATGGGAAGACCTTCGCCCAGGTCGAGGCCGAGCGTGCTGCAGTGACGGAGCCGGCATGACGACCAAGGCGAAGGGCAGGGGCCCCAGTCGGCGCCGGAAAGGCCGGAAGCCTGGCCTGAAGGCTACCCTGCACGCGCGCCTGTTCGAGCGGATCCCCGTGACCATCAACGGCGGTCCACGGTACGCGACGGTGCTGGAGGCGGTCATGCTGCAGCTGCTGCAGAAGGCCGCCACCGGGGACG
>JAJZVE010000922.1 GCA_021845835.1 Pseudomonadota bacterium
CTCGGCCTGCTGCAGTTCGGAATAGGCGGCCATGCCGCGATCCTTGTAGCCGCGGGCGAGCTGGAACATGGAATGGTTCAGGCTGTGGAAGCCGGCCAGCGTCACGAACTGGAACCTGTAGCCCATCGCGCCGATGCTGCGCTGGAACGCGGCGATCTTCTCGGGCGGCAGCTTCTTCTTCCAGTTGAAGCTGGGCGAGCAGTTATAGGCCAGCATTTTTCCGGGGAAGCGGCGCGCGATCGCGTTGGCGAACTGCTCGGCCTCCTCCAGGTTCGGCTCGCTGGTTTCCCACCACAGCAGGTCGGCATAGGGCGCGTAGGCGAGGCTGCGGGCGATCGCGTATTGCACGCCCATGCCCTCGCGGATGCGGAAGAAGCCCTCGGCGGTGCGCTTGCCGGACAGGAACGGCCGGTCGCGCTCGTCGATGTCGGAGGTGAGCAGTTGCGCGCTGTGCGCGTCGGTGCGGCACAGCAGCACGGTCGGCACGCCCTCCACGTCGGCGGCGAGGCGGGCGGCATTCAGGGTGCGGATGTGCTGGCTGATCGGCACCAGCACCTTGCCGCCGAGATGGCCGCATTTCTTCTCGCTGGCCAACTGGTCCTCGAAATGCACGCCGGCGGCGCCCGCCTCGATCATGGCGCGCATCAGCTCGTAGGCGTTGAGGCTGCCGCCGAACCCGGCTTCCGCGTCGGCGACGATCGGCGCCATCCAGTAGGCGGACGTGTCGCCCTCCATGCGCGCGATCTGGTCGCAGCGGCGCAGCGCGCTGTTGATCCGCTTCACCACCGTCGGCACCGAATCCACCGGATACAGCGACTGGTCGGGGTACATCTGCCCCGCCGAGTTGGCGTCCGCCGCCACCTGCCAGCCGGAGAGGTAGATCGCCTGCAGCCCCGCCTTCACCTGCTGCACCGCCTGGTTGCCGGTGAGCGCGCCGAGCGTGTTGACGAACTTCTCGGTGCGCAGCAGGTGCCACAGCCGCCGCGCCCCCATCTCGGCCAGCGTGTGGCGGACACGGAACGAACCGGCGAGGCGCTCGACGTCGGAAGCCGTGTAGTCGCGCCGGATGCCGGCGAAGCGGTCGGCATCGGCCAGCGGCGCGCCGCCGGCCAGGCCATCAGGGGCGAAAGCGGTCTCATGCGTGGTGGGCATCGTCGGTCTCCGTGTGCCGCGTCAGGATGGGTCAATAATTCACATTGCACTGCGGAAGTTTATCGGGAAAATGCGTCCGGAGGCGCAATCCGGTAAGGATATTCACTGTTGGTCCGTCAATTCCGTAAATGGTGTCAAGCGTGGCCCGTCCGCTGATCGGCCGCACGGTGCGGCGGCTGCGGCTGGAACGGCGGTTGACGCAGCAGGCGCTGGCGGCGCGGCTGGGCATCTCGGCCAGCTACCTGAACCTGATCGAGCACGACCAGCGCGGCGTCACCGCCTCGCTGCTGATCCGGCTCACCGAGACGCTGCGGGTCGATCTGGCGACGCTGTCGGGCAGCGAGGAGCGGCAGATCGAGGCGCAGTTGCGCGAAACCTTCGCCGACCCGCTGCTGAACGCGGAGGCGGTGCCGGATGCCGAGCTGGCGGCGCTGGCCGCGGGCAGCCCGGCGGCGGCGCGGGCGGTGCTGGCGCTGTATCGCGCCTGGCGGGTGGCGCGCGAGGATTCCGGCGGCATCGCGCTGCCCTCCGGCCGGCGCATGCTGCTGCCGACCGAGGAGGCGCGCGACTTCTTCAACGACCGCGCCAACCACTTCCCGGCGCTGGAGCAGGCGGCCGAGGCACTGGGGACGGAACTGGGCGTGGTGCCGGCGGAGATGAACCACGCGGTCGCCGAGCGGCTGCGCCGCCGCCACGGCATCACGGTGACGGTCGGGCCGCTGGAGGGCGCGCTGCGCCGCTACGACGCGACCGCACGCTCGCTGCTGCTGTCGGAGATGCTGCCGCGCGAGAGCCGCGGCTTTCACATGGCGTTCCAACTGGCGCTGCTGGAGGCGCGGGAGGCGGTGGAGGCGACGGTGGCCGACAGCCCCGCGTCCTCGCCGGAGGCGGCGGCGCTGATCCGCATCGGGCTGCTGAACTACGTGGCGGCGGCGCTGCTGATGCCGTACGACCGGTTCGCCGCCACGGCGCGGGCGCTGCGGCATGACGTGGCGGCGCTGGCGGCGCGCTTCGGCGTCAGCTTCGAGCAGGCCTGCCATCGCCTGTCCAGCCTGCAGCGGCCGGGCGCGCGCGGGGTGCCGTTCTTCTTCCAGCGCGTCGATCCGGCGGGCAACGTGAGCAAGCGGTTCTCCGGCGCCGGCTTCCCGTTCGCGCGCTATGGCGGTTCCTGCCCGCGCTGGGTGGTGCATACCGCCTTCGCCACGCCGGCCAGCCTCTGCGTGCAGGTGGCGCAACTGCCGGACGGGGCGACGTTCCTGTGTTTCGCGCGCACCATCACCGGGGCGGCGGCGCGCTGGGGGGAACCGCCGCCGCTGCATGTCATCGCGATGGGCGCGCCGATCGCGCACGCGCCCGACATCACCTATGCCGACGGTATCGACCTGGAGGCGGCGGCGGTGGGCATCGGCCTGTCGTGCCGCCTGTGCGACCGCCCCGACTGCCGCAGCCGCGCCTTCCCGCCGCTGGAGCACCGCCTGTCGCTCGACCCGCACACGGCGGGCGCCAGTCCGTATCGGTTCGAGGCGCGGCGCGGTTGAGCGCGCCGGATCAGCCGGCGGCGCGGGTTGTCGTCGCCTCTGGCGCGATCCAGTAGCGGCCGACCGTCACCACGCGCAGCGTCAGGCGCCGCGCGCCGCGCACGTCCAGTTCGGCCGCGCCGTCGGTCCAGCGCCAGCCGCCTTCCGGCGCGTGCCAGCCCGATCCG
>JAJZVE010000923.1 GCA_021845835.1 Pseudomonadota bacterium
GGCGGGCGGACAGCTCGGCACAGGCATCCCGCCGGCTGATCGGGTGGTCGAGGGTGAAGCGCAGGTTCCAGTACTCACGGGGCGGCGGCACAGGCTGTCCGCGCCGCAGCGTCAGACTGTGACCCGGCGGCAGCTTCTTCGCGCCCTCGAAAATGCTGCGCGGTTCGGCGACGTAGCCGAGGGCGAAATATTCCTCCACAGCAAACGGGTCGATCTGGCGCGACAGGCCGCCGTGGGCAAGCAGTGCCTTGAGTTCGGAAGCAAATATGAAAATGCCGTCTGACAGTTCTGCGTAGAACAACGGCTTTACACCGAGCCGGTCGCGCGCCAGAAACAGGATTTCACGGTTGCGGTCCCAGAGGGCGAAGGCGAACATGCCGCGAAAGCGATCGAGGCATGCCTCGCCCCAGGCCTCCCAGGCATGGACGATCACCTCGGTATCGCTGCGCGTATGGAACACATGCCCCAACGCCTGCAGTTCCGGGATCAGTTCCTGATAGTTGTAGATCTCGCCGTTGAACACCACCGCCACCGAGCCGTCCTCATTGAACAGGGGCTGCTGACCGCTGGCGAGATCGATGATGGAGAGGCGGCGATGGCCGAGACCGACACCCGGCTCGAGGTGCCTGCCGCCCTCGTCCGGTCCGCGATGGAACTGGCTGTGGTTCATGCGCGCGACGACTTCCGGCGAGATTTCCCGCCGGCCGCGCATGTCGAAGACGCCTACGATTCCGCACATTTCGCCGTTCCGATTCGCTCAATATCCCAACGCGGGTCACGCGGCCTGCAGGCTGCGTTGATAAAGCTGCTGGTAACGATGCACCATGCCGCCGAGGCTGAACAACTGCTCGACGCGCTCGCGCCCTGCCCGGCCGGCGGCACGCGCCGCCTCCTGGTCGACGGCATAGTCCACCAGGCGCTGCGCCAACGCATCGGCGTCGGCCGACGGCACCAGTTGCCCGGTTCGCTCGGCATCGACCAGCTCGGCATTGCCGCCGACCTCGGTGGCGATCACCGGCAGGCCGGTTGCCATCGCCTCGAGGATGGTGTTGGAGATACCTTCCGCTAGGGATGGCAGCACGAAACAGTCGAGTCCGCGCAGGATCGCCGCCACGTCGCTGCGCTCGCCCGGCAGCCACACCAGACCGGACACGCCGGCGCTCGCCAGCAAAGCCTGCGCCTCGGCGCGCAACGGTCCCTCGCCCACCATCACCAGCCGCAGCGTGACCTTCAGTGCCGGGGCTAGTTCCAGCGCGCGAATGAAGGCGCGCGCCAGGGTAAGCGGGTCCTTGACCTGCTGCATCCGGCCCACGCTACCGATCAGCCACAAGCGCGGATCGCTGAACGGACAGCCCACAATCGGCTCTCGGGCGACGGCCACCGGGTGGAAGCGTGCCGCGTCGACGCCGTTGTAGATTTGCACCACACGCTTTACCGGTATGCCGACGCTGCTCGTCAGATAGTGTTCGAGATCTCGGGAAAGCGCGATGTATTGCCTCACGAAAGGCCGGTACAGCCGCCGCAGCCACCGGTATTTGCGGCTGGAACCGTCGAGGTCGCCGATGTCGCGACCGTGCTCGCCGTGGATACGCACCGGCACCCCCGCCGCCCATGCAGGCAGCGCCGCCTCCAGCGCCGCAAGATTGCGCGTATGCACGATGGTCGGCTGCAGCTCGCGGAACAGACGATACAACTGCGGATAGAGGCGAAGGCCGTGTCCGGGTGGCTTATGCAGCGCGCTGAAGCTGACGTCCTCGCGCGCGATGCGGCATCGAAAGTCGGTAATCTCGGTCAGGGCGATCACCGCGTGTCTAAAACATGCATTTGGCATGTTGTTGATGAGATTGACAATGCCGTTTTCCAGTCCGCCGACGTCGAAGCGATAGACGATGTGAGCGATGAGCGGGCGCGGATCCCGCTGCGAGTCACGCTGCAACTCACGCTGCGATCCGTTCATCGCACGTCCCTCGTCTTGCTCAAGGCGGACTCGACCGCCTGCGTTGCATCGCCAAGGAACTCGGAGAGCGTCGCTTCTGCTTGACCAGGCTTGCCTTTCGGCGCGTATACGATCACCACGGCGGAGTCGTCGCCGCGACCTTGCAGGCGCGAGAGCGACGTGTAGGCTTTTGCCCAACCGTCGCTGGCGGTGAGCCTCCCGTCTACCCAGTACCACTGCCAGACAACCAGCCGATCCCCGCCCGCGCCGCGGAGTTCGGCGCTACGCACGCTGAGCGGCTGACCGCCGTGCAACACCTCCATGTCGCCGCTCTTGACTTCCGACCAGTGCGGATCATTACTGCCGACCAGGGCGTTTATGGAGCTCACTAGCTTGTGCCCGTAGCTCTGGTTGCGGTAGTAGCCGATATACAGACCGACGACGGCATCGCCGCGGCGGTAGCTCTGATGGACTTCGAATGACGGATCCTTGTATTGAGGCCGCCAGTCGCTCAATCCGCCTTGCGCTGGCTGCCAGCCGCCGATCGGAGCCATTTTCGCGAACTGCGGCGGATGCGCGGCATAACTGCGCTCGATCAGCCAGTCGCCCGACCTCCAGGCTCCCGTTACCGCCACGACGGCTGCAACAGCCAGCCACAGCCGTGTCGCAGGCACCGCTACCCTGGTCTGCCATGCCGGGACCTGCGTCGACTGAACAGCGACTGTACCATCTTCACGCCAGCGCGCGCCGATCCAGAACATCGCCGCCATCACCAGCCCGAAGAACAGCCAGCCATAGACCAGATGGTCGACGCCGGTGGCCAGCCGGTTATCTGAAAGGTGTCCGATCATGACGATCAGGTACGCCCTGAGCCAGTTGGCCACAATGGGCACCAGGAATGCCACGCCGACAAAGACGAG
>JAJZVE010000924.1 GCA_021845835.1 Pseudomonadota bacterium
GTGCACGTTGGACATCCGGTTCAGCGTCTTCGCGCCGACCATGGAGCCGCCGAGCACGCCGATCGCCACCGGAGCGGCAATCATGGGGTCCATGTCCCCGCGTTGAAAGAAGATCCCGGCCGAGGCGGCGGCCGTCACGCCGATCATGAAATTGCTGGTGGTGGTCGAGACCTTCATCGGCAGGCGCATGGCGGTGTCCATCGCCAGCACCTTGAACGTGCCGCTGCCGATGCCGAGCAGCCCGGAAACCAGTCCCGCCACGTACATCATGCCGAAGCCGATGCGCACGTGCGCCACCTGGTAGGTGACGTCCTGGCGCGTCCGTTGGTCGGAGTAGGTGCTCGGCAGGCGCAGCCATGCGGCCCATTTGTGGTTCTGCACGCCGCGCGGCAGTTCCTCGCCTAGCCGCAGTACCAGCGGTACGGCCGAGATCAACAGGATGACGCCGAACACGATGAACAGCAGCGTGTCGTTGAGCATGGACGACACCAGGGCACCGCAGATCGCTCCGGCCGTCGTGGCGATCTCGAGAAACATGCCGACCCTGAGATTGGTCATCCGATCGCGCACGTAGGCCGCTGCCGCGCCGGAGGAGGTGGCGATGACGGAGACGATGGAGGCGCCGATCGCGGTGGCGAACGTCACGTGAAAGATGAGCGTCAGGATCGGTACGATGAACACGCCGCCGCCGAGCCCCGCGAGCGCCCCGACGAAACCCGCGAACATGCTGCTCAGCCCGATGAACAGCAGGACCCCGAACGAGTCGCTCGGCATGCTCGTCAAGCCCGGCCGGCCGAGATAGGCCCCGATCCCGAAGATGCTGAACAGCAGGATCGCCAGGACGATGCCGGTGATGATGACGTAGGTCCGGTCCTTCTCGATCGCAAAGGCAGCGATTGAGACCGCGACCCGCAGCACCGGCGTGGCGAGCAGGACGAGCAGACCCGCGGTGACGATCGATACCGGGTCGGCGCCCTTGATGCCCGCGGCAACCTGCGCCAGCGTGTCCGGAAAGGTCGAGTGGGGCGGCCGGCCGAGCAGGCGCAGCGCATAGTAGTAGCACACGCCGGCGAGAATCACCGCGACGCTGAGGAGTACGCCGCCGCGCAGCACGCCGCTGATGATCAGTTCGGTCTTGCGGATCAGTCCATCGTCGGCAATGGGACGGGACGTCTTGTCGTTGATGGTGATGGTTGGCATCACGCTACCGGGGCATGTCTGAAATGGTGAGGAGGAGACCGTCTCGAGGCGAAATCCGGTGGGCCGCAACAATCTGTCATGACCCACGCGACCATCGCGGCGGGGGAAGTCTACTGCGGCTCCGTGTTAGCGGGCGTAAAAAAACAAAAAACTGCGACCGCAACCTGCGGCGCCGGCCAAGCCGATCGATCGGACTGCGAGCCTGTGCCGGGGCGGGCCTGGATTGCGACGCCAGGCGGAGACGGCGAACGGGCTGCGGTGGACGCGGCTCGAGCTTCAGGGCCGCACACAGAGCGGGGCGGGGGCCCAAGCCTCTGGGGCGGCTGAGTCCGGATGCTCCGCGTCCAGACCGGGTGGGGCAGGGCTGCTGTGGCTCCGGCGGCGCTCGTTGTGAGCGCGGCGAATCTCGACCGGGGGGCATGATGCGAGAACCGCATCCTCGGACGAGGCGCCCGCTCACGAGTCGTTCGTGGCGCATGTTCGCTTGCTGGTCACTACGGCTTTCCGCGAAGCTCCCCGGAGTCGACGTCGCGACGGATCGGGCCGAGGCCCGTATTGCGCTGTGCCGAGCCGATGGTCCGGTCCGGTGGCCTTCGCAATGACGCAGCATATCATAATATTCTAATACGTAGGCGGTCGGCGGCGAGCGACTGCGGCGCGCCGGTGTCCGCCGGGGAGGCTCAATGGGCGGGTGCGCTACCGGCGGTGCCGTGCGCCTGGGCGCCGGTCGAACGATTGCGGCAGGCCAATAAAACGAGGCCTGTGGATACCGAGATAGGCGGCTGGCTCATCCACGCGGCTGGCTGACGCGAGGATGAGCCGGCCTTCTTCAGCCTCGCCCGCTGGGCAGCGAAGCGCGCCTCGGCAAAGCGCAGTAAAGATCAGACCGAGGATGGGACCGGAGTATTCCTGGGCCTTCAAGCCGGAATTGGCGCGAAACGGGTCAGCAGCCTCCCACAGGCGCTTTTCGAGTGAGGCCGAGGTGGAATTCCTTTCGGCAGGGGCGATCCAGTGCAGGTGTTCGACCCCTAGGTTCGTTTTGTTTTCGCGCCGCCACCTGGCAGATCGGCAAGAAACCTGGCGAAGGGCTTGATATCCCACGCCACGCTCGCGCTTTCCAGGGCGGACATATAGTCCTTGCGGCGTTCCAGCGGAACGATGGTCCATGGGTATCCGCCGGAAGCCATCATCAGGTTCATCAGGAATCGCCCGATGCGACCATTGCCGTCCATATACGGGTGTATGTAGACGAAGAAGAAATGCCCAAGCACGACCCGCACGGCGGGCTGTTGTTCCTGCTGCAGCAACTCGAAGAACGTGGGCATGAGATCGCGAACTGCTTCCATGTTTGGCGGCGTGTGCATGGAACGGCGGATATATACTTGACCATTGCGGTAACCCGCCAGGTCGGCTGCCTGCACGATGCCTGCCGTCACGCTCGGGCCAAACAATTCCCTGTACCAGGCAGCGTGATCATCGTCGGCAATCTGCCCCGCGTTGCCCCCTGCCAGGACTTTCTTGATGCTCGCCTTGACGGACTGAAAAGCCTGCCAGTAGCCGCGTGCGGCCAGCCCGTCGCGTTGGTCACGATCATTCTTGTCCGCATCAGGGTTCCACTTGCCCGAACGGACCTTCTCGATCAGCTCGGCGCTGAC
>JAJZVE010000925.1 GCA_021845835.1 Pseudomonadota bacterium
GGGCGATGGACAAGATTATCGCCAAGGGCAAGAAGATCGCCGCCCACCTGCTGGAAGCCGATGTCCGCGACATCGAATTCAAGGACGGCAGGTTCACCGTCGCCGGCACCGACAAGGTGAAGACGATCGGCGAGATCGCGCTGACCGCCTACGTGCCGCACAACTATCCGATCGAGGATCTGGAGCCGGGGCTTGAGGAAACCGCGTTCTACGATCCGAAGAACTTCACTTTCCCCGGCGGCTGCCACGTCTGCGAGGTGGAGATCGACCGCGACACCGGCGTGGTGCGCGTGGTGAACTTCGTCGCCGTGGACGACGTGGGCCGCGTCGTCAATCCGATGATCGTGGAAGGGCAGGTGCAGGGCGGCGTGGCGCAGGGCATCGGCCAGGCGCTGCTGGAGAACGCCGCGTATGACGCGAACGGGCAACTGCTGTCAGGCTCGTTCATGGACTACACCATGCCGCGCGCCGACGACCTGCCGAACTTCGACGTCAGCACCGAGAACACGATGTGCACGCACAACCCGCTGGGGTCGAAGGGGTGCGGCGAGGTCGGCGCGATCGGCTCGCCGCCGGCGGTGATCAACGCCGTGGTGGATGCGCTCAGCGAGTACGGCGTGCGGCATCTCGACATGCCGGCCACGCCGGCGAAAATCTGGGCGATCATCGAAGCGGGCCGCCCGAAGCTGGCGGCCGGGTAGAAGGGGCAGGGCGATGTACGATTTCGCATATCAGAAGCCGGCGAGCATTGCCGATGCGGTCAGGCTGCTCGCCGACCCCGAGGCGAAGCTGCTCGCCGGCGGGATGACGCTGATCCCGGTGCTGAAGCAGCGGCTGAACAAGCCGGGCACGGTGGTCGATCTCGGCAGGCTCGGTCTTGCCGGCATCACCGTCACGGGCGGCACGGTGACGATCGGCGCGATGACCACGCATGCGACGGTGGCGCGCTCCGCCGAGGTCAGGCGCGCGATCCCGGCGCTGGCCGCGCTCGCCGGCGGGATCGGCGATCCGGCGGTGCGCAATCGCGGCACCATCGGCGGCTCGCTCGCCAACAACGACCCGACCGCGGACTACCCGGCGGCGGTGCTGGCGCTGGCGGCGACGATCAGGACCAACAAGCGCGCGATCGCGGCCGACGACTACTTCCAGGGCATGTTCTCGACCGCGCTGGAGCCGGGCGAGATCATCACCGCGGTCGAGTTCCCGACCCCCGAGAAGGCGGCGTACGTGAAGTTCCCCAACCCGGCCTCGCGTTACGCGATGGTGGGCGTGTTCGTGGCCAGGGGGCCGAAGGGCGTGCGCGTCGCGGTGACGGGCGCGGGGCAGGGCGGCGTGCATCGCCACGGCGGCTTCGAGCAGGCGCTGGCGAAGTCCTGGAGTGCCGCGGCGCTGGACGGCGTGCCGACGCCGGCCGACGACCTGAACAGCGACATCCACGGCAGCGCCGAATACCGCGCGCATCTGGTGGGGGTGATCGCCAGGCGCGCCGTGGCCGCGGCGGGCTGACGCTCAACCGCCGGGCGGCGCTGACCGGAAGCGGCGGAATGCAAAGCGCATTCCGCCGTTTGCGAAGCGGGCACCACCGGACGCCGATCTGCTCACTGCGTGGCTTCGGTCTTGGTATCCGTGGTTGTGGTCGTCACCGGCTGCGCCGGGGTGGTCGTGGTCTGCTCGGTCGAGGTGGTCCGGGTGCTCGTGACCGGGGTACTGCAGGCCGACACCAAAGCGGTGCCGCCCAGCAGTGCCATGCCGATGCCGATTCGGAGAAACGTCCGCGCGCTGGTCATTGAGGTGGCTCCTGTCCGCGACGATGGTGCGGTGATGGGCAGCGGGATCAGTTGGTCGTCGTGGTCGTGGTGGTGGACTTGCTGTACGTCGTGACCGCCGGCGCCGGGTGCGTCGTGGTCGTGGTCAGTCGGTCGTCGGCGACGCCGTTGGTGTTCTTGTAGGTCGTCTCGGTGGTGTCGGTTTGCTTGCCGCTGGCGTCGATGGTGCGCCGGGTGTGGGTGGTACTCAGCGTGCCGTCCGGTGGCGCCATGATCGGCGCGGTGGTCGCGGTGGTCTGGGAATCCGTCGTCGTGGTCTGCGCAACCGCCACGCCGCCGATCATCGCGAGCGCCGCGGCACTCGCCAACAGGTATCTTGTCATGAGGTGATGCTTTCCATTGGAACTGTTCAGCGGCATGGAGTGCCGTGAG
Organism: Pseudomonadota bacterium; assembly: GCA_021845835.1. The sequence continues at coordinate 2,199 of JAJZVE010000925.1, forward strand.
TTCCGGAATAGAAATGGATGGTGCCTGAAACAAAACAAGGCGCTGTTTTGACTTATGCCGACTTATTGTTTTCCGTCCGTCACTTTTGGCAATCTCGTCCGCGTGAGGCCGGCGCCGTTTTAATGTGCCAACAGGCCACATCTGCGGCCAAATCCCCACCGTCGCGCGGACGCGCATCACGAACCCGCCAGCGGCGTGATGACATTGGTCGGTGCGGCAAGTACGGGGATCGGATCGGTGCCAGGCGTCGAGGTGCTGTCCCTGCGGGGCATTGTGGTGCGCTTCCCGCGCGCCGCCGATGCGAAGCGTGACGCCATCGCGCGGCACGCCCGGCCGCGGCGGCGGTCTCACTCGATCCCGTATCGCTTCATCTTCTCATAGAGCAACTGCCGATGGATCCCCAGCCGCCGCGCCGCCTCGGCGCGGTTGGCCTGGGCGGCGGCGAGCGCCCGGCGGATCATCGCCGCTTCCAGGCGCGCCACCGCGGCCGGCAGCTCGCCGTCCAGCCAGTCCGGCACCGATCCCGACGGTGCCTGCAGGAAGTCCAGATCCTCGGCGCCGATCACCGGCCGCCGCGCCAGCACCGCGACGCGCTCCATCGCGTTGCGCAGCTCGCGCACATTGCCCGGCCAGGGATGCGACAGCAGCCGCGCCGCC
>JAJZVE010000926.1 GCA_021845835.1 Pseudomonadota bacterium
CGAGGAACAGGAACACCACCAGCACCACCAGCACGAACGCCTCGACCAGCGTGCGCACCACTTCGTCGATCGTGTCGGCGACGAAGGTGGAGCTGTCGTAGAACACGATCTTCCTCAGCCCCTGCGGGAAGCGGCGGGAGAGCTGGTCGAGCGTGCGGGACACCAGGCGCGAGGTGTTCACCGCATTCGCGCCGGGCGCGAGGTAGATGCCGATGGAGACGGCGGGCTTGCCGTTCAGCCGGCTGACCGTGTCCATCGACGCGGCGCCCAGTTCCACCCGCGCCACGTCGGAGACGCGCAGTACCGACCCGTCCGGGTTGGCGCGCACGACGATGTTGCCGAACTGCTCCGGCGTCAGCAGACGCCCCTGGGTCTGCAGGTTGATCTGGAACTGCGTGGCATCGGTCGTCGGCCGCGCGCCGATGCGGCCGATGGCGCTCTGTTGGTTCTGCGCCTGGATCGCCGCGATGATGTCCGACGGCATCAGGTTCAGGCTGGTCAGCCGGTTGGTGTCGAACCAGATGCGCATGGAGTAGTCCATCGCGCCGAACACGAAGGCCTGCCCGACCCCCGGCACGCGCGACAGCCGGTCGAGCACGTTGATGGTGATGTAGTTGCTGATGAACAGCGGGTCCTGCTTGCCGTTGTCGCTGTAGAACTGCACGAACTCCAGGATGGCGGAGCTGCGCTTCTGCACCGTCACGCCTTCCAGCTGCACTTCCTGCGGCAGCTTGGACAGCGCGGTCTGCACGCGGTTGTTCACGTTCACCACGTCGATGTCGGGATCGGTGCCGATCTCGAAGCTGACCGTGAGCGAATAGCTGCCGTCGTTGCCGCTGTTCGACTTCATGTAGATCATGCGGTCGACGCCGTTCACCGCCGCTTCCAGCGGCTGCGCGATGGTCGCCTCCACCACCGCGGCGGAGGCGCCGGGGAAGCGCGTGGTGACCGTCACCTGCGGCGGGACGATGTTGGGGAACTGCGCGACCGGAATGCGCGTGAGCGCGATGACGCCGGCGAGCGTCATCAGGATGGCGATGACGATCGCAAGCCGCGGCCGGTCGACGAAGATGGCGGAGAACATCGCCTCAGCCCGATGCCTTGCCGGTCGCGGCGGGACCGGGGGCGGAGGCTGGCGGCGCCTTGCCGAGCGGCGCGCCCTTCGGCCCCGGCGCGGCGGGCGCCGGATTGACCGGGATGCCCGGCCGCACGCGCTGCAGCCCGTCCACGATCACCACGTCGCCTTCCTGCAGGCCGGACAGCACGATCGCGGTGCCCGGCGTCGACTGGCCGAGCTGCACGCGCCGCTGCTCGGCGTGGTTGCCCGGCCCGACCACGTAGACATAGTTGCCCTGCTGGTCGGTCAGGATCGCCGCGCGGGGGATGCCGAGCGCCAGTACCGGCTCCACGCCCTCCAGCTCCACCGTCACGAACTGCCCGTCCACCAGCTCGCGCGGCGTCGGGTCGGACGGCCTGGTGCCCGGCAGCAGCGGGTTCGGCACTTTCGCGCGGAAGATCACCGTGTCGGTGCTGGTGGAGACGGTCGGCTCCACGTAGTCGAGATGCCCGGTCTGGCCATAGGTGCTGCCGTCGGCCATCTTCAGCCGGACCACCACGGCGGACAGCCCGCCATGCCCGGCGAAGCGGCTGCGCAGGTCGAGCGCCGCCCGTTCCGAGACCGGGAACAGCACGTACATCGGGTCCTGGCTGTAGATGGTCGCGAGCGGGCCGGAGGAGGGGGAGACGACGTTGCCGACGGTGACGTTGGTGCGGGTGATCTTGCCGGACACCGGGGCGCGGATTTCGGTGTAGGCGAGGTTGATCTGCGCGGCGCGCAGCTGCGCCTCGGCCGAGAGCAGTTGCGCGGCGTAGCTCGCCTGCTGCGCCTGCGCGTCGTCATAGGCCGAGCGTTGCCCGGCCGGGGTGTTCAGCAGCGCCTGGGCGCGCTGGCGGGTCAGCGTGGCGTTGCGCAGCAGCGCCTGGGTCTGCGCGACGGTGGCCTGCTTGGCGGCGACATCGGCCTCGAACGGCCCGCGCTCCAGCGTGTAGAGCAGGTCGCCCTTGCGCACCTCGGCGCCCTCGGTGAAATGGATCGCGTCGAGAAAGGCGGTGACGCGGGAGACGAGGTCCACCTTGTCGATCGCCTGCACGCGGCCGATGAAGCTGCTGGTCTCCACCACCGGCTGCTTGTGCGCGACCGCGGTGCCCACCGCCGGCGGGCCGCCGCGGAACTGGGCGTGCGCCGGCGCGGCGGCGAGCAGGGCGAAGGCCAGAACGCAGGCGAAACGGGATCGGCGGGGGCGCATCGGCAACCTCGGCAGGGGGGCGGCGGCGGGGCCGTGCCCGATCAGGTAGGGGGTCGGACATAAAGCACAATTCAGGCCGCGGACACGACTGGCCCGCGCGCCCGCCATTCGCCGGGGTGGCTTGCCCGCCGCCCGGCAGCGCTTCAGGGTAGCAGCATGGACGAGATCGAGTGCGTTGTCATCGGCGCCGGCGTGGCCGGCCTTGCGGTGGCGCGGGCGCTGGCGCAGGCCGGGCGCGAGGTTCTGGTGCTGGAGGCGGCGGAGGGGATCGGCACCGGCACCTCCAGCCGCAACAGCGAGGTGATCCACGCCGGCATCTATTACCCGCGCGACAGCCTGATGGCGCGGCTGTGCGTGCGCGGCAAATGGATGCTGTACGATTTCTGCCGCGATCACGGCGTGGCATACCGCAACTGCGGCAAGCTGATCGTGGCGACGGATGCCGAGGAAACCGGCAAGCTCGCCGCCATCCGCGCCGCCGCCGCCGCCAACGGCGTCGATGACCTGCGCGTGCTGACGGAGGCCGAGGCGCGGGCGCTGGAACCCGC